>CADBPE010000211.1 GCA_902796475.1 uncultured Ruminococcus sp. | reverse complement strand
TGTTTATCTGTGAACGCGAAATCGGGAGCGCAGGCTCTGCGCCAAGCCTTTGAAAAGGCTTGAGCGAAACTTTTGTGTTTGGTTTTTTTGGGGGTGTGCGCGGGTGATCACATTTCCGCTTGTTTATCTGTGAGCGCGAAATTGGGTGCGGCAGCTTGCCGCCTTGAGCGAAACTTTTGTGTTGTGGCTTTTATTTGAAGTATGCTACGCCGCTTTCAAATATCTTCTGATCCTTCTCAAACGGAACATTGAAATAAAGATTCTCGCCCTTGCGCTCGGAATGTCCCATCTTGCCGAGAACTCGTCCGTCCGGACTGGTGATGCCTTCGATAGCGCATATCGAGCCGTTCGGATTGTAGGTGATGTCTGATGCGACCTTGCCGTCAGGTGAAACGTACTGAGTAGCTATCTGACCGTTGGCAATGAGCCTTGCAAGCGTTTCATCGTCTGCAACAAAGCGTCCCTCGCCGTGTGAGATCGGTACTGCGTGTATGTCGCCTGCATTTACCAGTGAGAACCATGGCGACTTGACCGATGTGATCCTCGTGTAAGCCATGCAGGAAATGTGACGTCCGACAGTATTGAAGGTCAGCGTGGGATCGTTCGGCTTCAGCTCTGTTATCTCGCCGTAGGGAACAAGACCTAACTTTATAAGCGCCTGGAAGCCGTTGCAGATACCAAGCATAAGTCCGTCACGCTTTTTCAGAAGAGTATTTACAGCCTCGGAAACTCTCGGATTGCGGAAGGTGGTAGCGATGAACTTGCCCGAACCGTCAGGCTCGTCACCGCCGGAGAAACCGCCCGGAAGCATTATCATCTGTGATTGTCCGATAATACGCACCATCTCGTCAATGGTCTGCTCAATGTCGGCGGGAGTAAGGTTGCGCACGATCAGCAGAACCGGCTCGGCGCCTGCTTTTTCAAAGGCTCTTGCAGTATCCACCTCGCAGTTGGTGCCGGGGAATACGGGTATGAATACTTTGGGCTTCGCTGTTTTGACAGTCGGAGCGGAGGTGTTCCTCTCGGTAAACAGCGGAATATCGGTCTTGCTTTCCGGACAAGCAGCCTTTACGGGGAATACGCCTTCAAGCTTCTTTGTCCAGTCGTCAATAAGGGTATCTATTGAAAGCGAACAGCCGTTAACGGTAATGCTGCCGTCATCGGTGGTCGTACCAAGCTCGTAGAAGAGAACGTCACTGTCAGGAGCAGCGCCGTCGGCAAGCTCAAGCACAAGCGAACCGCTCAGCGGAGCAAAAAGCTCGTCTGCGGTAAGCTCCTTTGCGAATCTGAAACCTATCTTGTTGCCGAAGCTCATCTTAGCGACAGCGGCAGCAGCGCCGCCTTCCTTAACGGTGTATGCCGAGAGTACCTTTCCTTCGTTCATAAGAGCATAAACCGCCTTGTACATTGCGATAAGCTTATCCCAGTCGGGCATAAGGGCAGCCTTGTCCTCCGGTACGGGAACATAGATTACTTTCGAGCCGCTTTTCTTGAACTCTGCGGAGATCGTTGCGGAGGCTTTTGTCATGGCAACAGCAAAGCTCACCAGTGTGGGTGGAACGTCAAGATCCTCAAATGAGCCGGACATACTGTCCTTGCCGCCTATCGAGGGCAGACCAAGCTTTATCTGTGCGGTGAGCGCGCCCAGCAGAGCGGCAGCGGGTTTGCCCCAGCGTGAAGGAACATCATGCAGACGCTCAAAGTATTCCTGGAAGGTAAGTCTTGCGGTCATCGGGTCGGCGCCGATAGCAAGAAGCTTTGAAAGTGACTCGACAACAGCGTAGGCTGCGCCGTGGAAGGGACTCCATCTGGAAATGCCGGGAATGTATCCGTAAGCCATAGCGGTAGCGTCGTCGGTCTCTCCGTGAAGAAGCGGGAGCTTTGCAGCCATAGCATCCTGCGGAGTGAGCTGAGTTACGCCGCCGAAGGGCATAAGTACGGTAGCTGCGCCTATGCTGGAGTCGAAGCGCTCACAAAGACCCTTCTGTGAACAGACCTCAAGACGCGAAAGATTGGCGCGGAAGGCCTTTTCCGTATCCATAGCGGCAAGCTCTGCGGGAGCCTGTCTGCGGTAGCATTTGTCGGCAGCGGGGGCTGTAATGTAGGCGCTTGCCACCTGAGTAACGCCGTTTGTATTGAGGAAGGCTCTGCTCAGGTCAACGATCGTTTTGCCCCTCCATTTCATTGTCAGACGGGGAGTTTCCGTAACAACGGCAACGGCTGTGGCTTCAAGGTTCTCTTTGCCGGCTTCGGAAATGAATTTATCAACATCCTTGGGATCAAGAACGACTGCCATTCTCTCCTGAGATTCGGAAATGGCAAGCTCTGTGCCGTCAAGACCTTCGTACTTCTTTGTTACCTTGTCAAGATCAACGGTAAGACCGTCGGCAAGCTCACCGATAGCAACGCATACGCCGCCTGCGCCGAAATCGTTGCAGCGCTTTATCATAGTGGAAACGGTGCTGTTCCTGAAAAGTCTTTGTATCTTTCTTTCTGTGGGGGGATTACCCTTCTGTACCTCTGCGCCGCAGGTCTCTATGGATTCCATAGTATGAGCCTTTGAAGAGCCTGTTGCGCCGCCGCAGCCGTCACGGCCTGTTCTGCCGCCTAAAAGAACTATCACATCATCGGGAGCGGGTACCTCGCGGATAACGTTTGACTTCGGAGAAGCGCCGATAACTGCGCCTATCTCAAGTCTTTTGGCGACATAGCCCTTATCGTAAAGCTCTGTTACCTGACCCGTTGCCAGACCGATCTGGTTGCCGTAGGAGCTGTATCCGGCAGCTGCGCCGGTCGTTATCTTTCTTGAAGGGAGCTTGCCCTCCATAGTTTTTTCAAATGGTACTGTGGGATCGCCCGAACCGGTCACACGCATAGCCTGATAAACGTAAGCTCTTCCGGAAAGCGGATCTCTTATTGCTCCGCCAAGACAGGTGGCAGCGCCGCCGAACGGCTCTATCTCTGTCGGGTGGTTGTGAGTTTCATTCTTGAACTGCACGAGCCACTGTTCGGTCTTGCCGTCTATTGTCACAGGCACCTCGATGGAGCAGGCGTTTATTTCATCGCTGAGGTCAAGATCGGGGATCATGCCGCGCTTTTTGAGCAGCTTCATGCCCACGAGAGCCATATCCATAAGGGAAACGTCCCTTGTGCTGTTCTCGCCGTAGATCTCGTTCCTGCTCTCGTAGTAAAGTTTAAGAGCATCTTCGATGGTGCGGGTAAGCTCTGCTTTTTCTATTTCTACCTTCTCAAGTCTGGTGAGGAAGGTCGTGTGTCTGCAATGGTCTGACCAGTATGTATCTATTACTCTCAGCTCTGTAACTGTCGGATCCCTGTGTTCATCATCACGGAAGTAATCACGGCAGAATTTCAGATCGGAGAGCGTCATAGCGAAGCCCATAGAGTCAAAATATTCCTTCATTTTTGCGTCGTCCCATGAGATGAAGCCCTCAACAACCGCTACGTCTGCGGGTCTGTCGGCCTTCATGTCAAGACTTTCGGGCTTTGCAAGTGAAGCAAGACGGGATTCAACGGGGTTGATAAGGTAGTGCTGTATTTTCAGGAACTCTTCATCGGTGATATTGCCCTTTACAGCTATAAGCTTTGCGCTGACGACCTCAGGTCTTTCGCCCTGGGTAAGGAGCTGAACGCACTGAGCGGCGGAGTCAGCCCTCTGGTCATACTGACCGGGGAGGTATTCCATAGCGAATATACGGAAGTCATTATCCTCCGGAAGTATCTCATCATAAACGATGTCTGCGTTTGTTTCGCTGAGGATAGTATTTTTTGCTTTTTCAAAGCTTTCGCCCTCAAGACCGCTGATATCGTATCTGTTGATAATACGCACTGCCTGGATAGCCTGAAGACCGAGATTGTTTTTAAGGTCTGCCATAAGGTTAGCGGCCTCGACATCAAAGCCCTTCCTTTTTTCCACGAAAATTCTTTTTACACCACTCATAAAAATTGCCGCCCTTCATTAAATATTGGGGAAAACTTTTCAGAGGATAGAAAACCTCTGCTATCTCACATTTTAACATACATGAAGGATGTTTTCAAGCGGAAAGAACTATTTATCCACGGAAATCAATTTTGCGCTGCAAGTTATACCGGGGGAACCCTTTGTTGGAAACAAATGGTTCTCCCCCAGACCCTTTTCTGAAAAACTTGTGTTTTGTGATTAAAACATTGCAAAATTTAGTAAATCTTTCTTTTCAAACAGACTGCTGTTTTGAAAATTGATTTCCGTGACTATTTATCCAGAGCAGCCGCGTGAAATCAGCAGAAAAAATCAAAAGCTTCGTTCAAGGCAGATTGCCGCCTGCGCCGATCACGTTATCAGAAAAACGGTAAAGCCCCTGCGCCGGTTATAAATCCCGTGACGCAGGGGCTCCTCATTGGTCAGAACATTATATTGACTTAGTTATTCTCCGCAAACTTCATGCGAACAGAGCTTAACTTCTGTTCCTCGGCTTTGTCCGGCTTGTACCAGCCGCGAACCTTCATCTCGTCGTATATCTGCGACTGCATATTAAGCGAGCTGTTCAGTGAGCTTGAAAAAGCCTGGTGAACATCCTTGCTTGATGACTCTATCGCGCCGTGCATGAACAGGTCGCATACGCCCTTTTCAAGCAGCAGCATATTTTCCATCAGATCTCTGTCTTCCATTGTTATCCTCCTCAAAGCAGTCCGTAAAAGCTCTGGAATATCGCGCTGTGCGACTGCTCCAGTTCCTGTACAAAGCTCTTCAGCCGCTCGTCACGCAGCTTGCTGACAGTTTCGCAGCACTGTGTGCGAAAGTATTTTTCGTGACCCAGCGCATCTTCTACATAAAGCAATTCCTTGCTTGTCATATGATTACCTCCTTGATTTAGGGTGCGTTAATATTATTGTCATTCCTCTGTCTTATTATTCATCCGCATTAACATAAACTTATGACTAAAAAATGAGTAAATTTGAAGACCGATCCGCCGCAGGCAGGGGACGCATTGCGGCTCATAAAATAATTAACACATTTAATGCGTAAAATTGATGTAAATTTTAACAATGCTCTATTGTTTTTTTTTTCTGTTTTATGTAAAATAATAATGTATCTTTAAATGAGCAGATTTGCGCTGTGCGCTGAGGACATGGAACGAATAAGCTTTTGCTCGTTTACAGAATGTATAAGTATCATTATGCCGCTGTCCGTTTTTCGGATGGCTGATTTTTTCGGACAGATCTTGTCCGTATTATTTTTTACGGAGTTGTTATTGAATATGAAAAAATTGACAGCAGTTATCGTTGCCGCTGTAATTGCGTTATCGGCTATGCTCCTTACGGGTCTGAATGCAGATGCCGCAGAGTTTGAGATAGACTTTACTACACACAGTACGGCGCTTTATCTTGAAAATATAGACACCGAAACGGTTGTTTATCAGAAAAATGCCAACGAGCGCAGATATCCTGCATCGACCACAAAGATCATGACCTACATCGTCACATGCGAGCACGTCGAGGATATTATGAAAACCAAGGTCAAGGTCAAAAACAGTATCCTTCATATGCTTGACGGCACAGGAAGTTCTATGGCGGGTCTTGAAGGCGGCGAAACTCTTACAGTGTATCAGCTTCTCAACTGTATGATGATACCGTCGGGCAACGATGCCGCCCTTGTGCTTGCCGACTATATAGGCGGCGGTGATATCAGTAAATTCGTTGAGATGATGAACGCAAAGGCGCAGGAGCTTGGCTGTGAGAATACACACTTTTCAAATCCTCACGGGCTGAACGATCCGAATCATTACACTACCGTAAGCGACATGGCTAAGATCACCAAGTATGCGCTGACTATGCCCGAATTTGTAAACATTACCGATACGGCTACATCTGATGTTATCGGTGAGGACAGGTATCTTGTAACGACAAATTCAATGATAGATCCGGTACGAGGCGGCAATCTTTATTATCCCTATGCAAAGGGAATAAAGACAGGCTCCACCGGAAACGATTCCGGATATTGTATCGTATCCACTGCCGAAAGGGGCGGCTACACCTATTTGTGTGTGGCATACGGCGCTCCCTACGAGGACGAGGAGGGCGAGAATTACGAAAACGGCGCTATGCTGGATTCTATCAATTTATACGAATGGGCTTTTGACGATCTGAGCATAAAGACGGTTTTGGACAAGAACGAGCTTGTCAAAGAGATAGGTCTTGATTTTGCATGGAACAAGGACACGATACAGCTTTCTCCGATAGGGAGCTATTCCACTATCCTGCCGGACGATGTGGATCCCAAAACGCTTGAACGCAGCTACAATTTGCCGGAACGCATAGAAGCGCCTGTCAAGGAGGGCGACGTGATAGGCAATGTAACGCTGAGATATAAAGATCAGGATCTGTGCACTGTTGAGCTTATTGCTACCGAAAATATCGACAGGAGCGAGCTTTTGACGGCTATCGACGGTATAAAAAATGTAGTGTCGTCTAAATGGTTCATATTAGCGGTAGGGATAACGGCTTTTCTGATAATGATATACATAATAGTGGTACTTGTATACAAACGAAAGAAGAGCACACAGCGTCCGGTCAGAAAATACCGCAAGTTCTGATATTGATGAGGCATTCAGGGCTTTAAGCAGCGTTGATACCGCCTCTGCGTCAAAAATAAAAGATCTGCCGCAGCATACTTGCTTTGCGGCAGATCTTTTGTTTTTGGAAATATATCCGTGTGGAATGTGTTTTTTACTGTCCGTCTTCATTGTATATCCCGATGATCTTATCCGGATCATCCTTTATTCGATCGGCAGCAATTTTTGCGCGATAAAACCGCTTTACGATGTCAGGCTCCTTCTGGGCATTTGCATAAACGCCAAATCGGAGCGTCACCATGTCCTCTAACTCTTTTGCGGCAAATATATCAGCCAATAATTCTTTAAGCATCGGTTCATAGTCGTTCTGATGAGGACAATAAAACAGAAACGAGTCGCCCTCTTTCCGGCAGCCGATACCGCCTGTTTTGCGCATAAGCTTTTTTATGCAGGTACCGATACTGTGCAGTATAAGATCTCCGAATTTTGCCCCATGCTTCTGGACTATTGCGGAAAACTGATCAACATCACAGAAAACGGCGTCAAAAGCTGTTCCCTTTTCGTAATGATCGTATCGGCTCACATATTGAGTGAAGTAGCTGGCATGGAACAGCCCTGTAAGCTTATCACGCTGAGCGCGCTGTATCAATTCGCGCTGCTCGGAAAACTCAATACACTTGGCAATACGCGCTTTGACGATTTTAATATCCGGATACGGCTTGGGAATGAAATCCAATGCGCCCATTTTCAGACAATCAAGCTCCGCATGCTGATCTACGGTCAACACTATGGTGGGAACAGACATAAGATCGTCATCTGCCTGCATTTGAGCCAGTACCTCACGGCCTGTCATATTCGGCATATACAGGTCAAGGATAAGGAGCGCGATCTCATCCCTGTGCTGACGAAGTATTTCCAGAGTTTCAACGCCGTCGCAGGCATAATATATCTCATAATCATCCTGGAGAAATTTTCCGAGTATTTTGCGGTTGCTCTCAATGTCGTCCGCTATCAGTATATGCTTGCGTATCTTTATAACCGGCAGCTCCATGCAGGTTATCGCGCAGTAGCCGGGATAAATGATCTGACGCCCAGTGAACCGGAAACGCTTTTCGTTTTTAGGATGGTCAAACTCACCTTCGACTATTTTTCCGTCCAAAGCAGCGCTTTTTACGTCCTGATACCAGTCCTCTCCAAGGGACGGGAATATTTCTCTGACGGTATGTCCGAGCATGGCTCTCGCCGGAAGCTCGGCAAACTCTTCATATTTGCGGTTGACGTAGAAGAAAACAGCATCGTATTTTCCGCTGTGCTCTGCGCGGGTCACATGATACACGGAGTAGGGAACAGGAAGATCGTCAAACAGTGAGAACAGCTCAAAGGCATGCTCGATGCGATTTTCGGCGGAAATATTCATATCATGATCCGCATGCAGACGTATCTCAGCGCTTTTTGTCTGTTCGTTGAGATCAAGGTATTCCGAAAAGAGCGCATATCCGACCGAAAGGTACAGAGTGATGGGCTTTCCGTCGACCTCCCGTATGGAATTTGCAATAGCCTTTACTTTATCTCGTATCTTGCCGGCTTCCTCTCTGCTCCTTACCTGCTGCAGCATGACGAACTTGCCTCCGGCATAACGACCGACGGCGCTGTTCAGTCCGAAGCCCTGTCTGAGAGCGCTGCCGAAAGCGTAAAGCACCTTGTCGCCAAAATCAAAGCCGTACTGGTCATTGATCGTGTTGAAATCGTTGATCCCTATATGTATGCGTACAAAATCGGTGCCGCGCAGATAATACTCATCGTGAAAAGCGTCGGCTTCCTCCGATATGCCGCGGGAATTGAGCAGCCCTGTGAGAAGCTCTCTGCGTGAGTATTCTTCGCCCCGCTCATCGTTTGCGTCAAGTGACTCTTTGTCAATAAAGCAGCCCAGCAGTCCGGTAATGTCGCCGTTCACATCATAAAGCGGAGTCTTGCTTGCAAGAATATTCCTGTTTTCCCCGTGACTTATGCAGTTGCCGGGTATATTCTTCAGTGTAACACCCTCGTGTATGACCTTGTATTCGTCGTTCATGTAAAGGTCGGGATGGACATGCCAGCCTAAGTCCTCGTCGTTTTTTCCTATGATCTCATCGGCGGACGAGAAGCCGTAAAAATCCAGAAAGCCTTTCGAGGCGCCGAGAAATCTCCGGTCGTAGTCCTTCCAGAATATGCGGATTATTTCGGAGCGTGTCAGATTGTTCCAGAGCTGCGCCGGTGAATACGGACCGCCTTCATAGACCTTCACGGCGTTGCTTGTGATAAACTCCTTTGCAATGTCGTGAATGTTGCGCACGAGCATGAAGTGCTTGTCATCGCTGACATGAAGAAGAGTATACTCTGTCCAGGCATACTGTCCATGATTGACGCTGGTACGGAACACCTCCGAAAAGCTGATGCTTGCGCTTTCCTTCAGACGCTTTTTGACCATTTCCGGATCAAACAGATGAACAAATCTGTCCTTGTCCTCCGGATAAATGTATTTTTCGGCATATCTGTTCACAAGCTCTCTTATATCCTGCCGGACTGAGATCATATCCATTGATGTGTCTGTATACAAAGGAGTGATACTGTCATCAGAATAGTTCAGAAGTGTTATGCGGTCATATAAAGCGTAGATCTGCCGGACAGAATCATCAAGATATCCGGTCTTTTCCGATTGCGTTTCCTTGGTGAGATTGGTTACTCTGACCAGCACACAATATTTTTCCCTGGTCTTTGTCATGCAGCGCGCCATGATCTCAAAGTATTGGTCGTGTATGGTGAAAAGCTTCCTGACCTCTCCGGTGACTCTTGCCGCATCCATGAGATCTGCTATGTTTTTTGAGATTTTGCGGTAAGGCTGTGGCTGACAAATCATTTCCTACGTAAATACGTTGTTGAACATACCGGAATTGTGAGCCATTTCTTCAAATGCCGTGTTATAAAAAAGCACTTTGAAGGAGTCATTGCAGAATTCCGCAAGCATCAGCGGGATACTGTTGAGCTGTCTTGCCGTAGAAAGAGCCTCATGCTCTTCATGAGTCATAAACGGAACAGCGCTCAGATAATTTATCATTCCGATATCATCATAATACTTTCTGTCCTGAGTCGCCTCGATCTGTATGCCTTTTTTCCGAAGATTTGCAAGGGCGTCATCGAAAGGCATGGGCTTGCCGAAATAATAGCCCTGTACCTTTTCACAGCCGATATCTCTTAAAAATGCAAACTGTTCTTCGGTCTCTACGCCCTCTGCAAGCGTGTGTATATTTATATCCTTTGCCATTCTGACAACGCCTGTAACTATCCGCTTGGAGCGCAGGCTGAACGGGCGCAGAAAGCTCATGTCCAGCTTCAGCTCGTCAAAGGAAAATTCCTTGAGGACGTTCAGGGAAGAATAGGCGCTTCCGAAATCGTCCATCCATATCTGGTAGCCTGCGGTGCGGAACTGCTCGACTATTCCCAGCATGAGATCCTTTTGTTCCGCCATAACGCTTTCTGTTATCTCGAAATATATGAAGTCATGAGGTATCTGGTAATCGCTGACTATGTTGTCCGCAACGGTAAAAATATCGCACAGCGTAAAATCCAGTCTGGAAAGATTTACGGATACCGGAATCGGCGTTTCACCATTCGTAATAGAGCTTCTCAGCCGGGCGCAGACCTGCCTGATGACAGTAGCGTCAAGGAGATGTATAAGTCCCTCCTTTTCCAGCAGAGGAATGAACTTATCCGGATAGATCATTCCGATATCGGGGGCTATCCAACGGGCAAGAGCCTCCATGCCGCAAACCTGTCTTGATGACGTGCGTATAACAGGCTGATAGAATGTCTGTATTTCATTATATTCCATCGCTCTTTTATAATTCTGTAAGATATATTCTTCAAGGTTTCTTTCCATGACAGCGACCCCTCCTGTTGGAAACCTTTTTCCGCCCGTAACGTAAATAATCATAAATACAGCGTCAGGCTACAAATTTCTCATTGTAATTATACCATATTCATATATACTAAGGCTATACTTTTTCGCATTTTTATAACAAATAACATAATAAATATCAAAAAAATATGCAATATGCAAAAAGGGTAAACCTTTTGTTTATGACAAAGGGTTTACCCGGAATAATATGCGTGTAAGATCGGTTTACATGATAAACATAGCGCACGTCTTGCAGCGAATGCGGCTGTTTGGTATAATTATAGAAAACGGGATACAAAGGAGTTTCAGAGAATCACAGCGCTGAAGGATCATATTTTACCGTTCTTGAAAATAATGCGGATATATAAGGAATGATGAAAAAATGCACTTTGTCAACGCTAAAACCATACTTTCAGGCAGCGGCGGCTGCTATGGAATGAATATCTATCGGGGATGTACTCATGGGTGTATTTACTGTGACAGCAGAAGCAAGTGCTATCAGTTTACACATCCCTTTGAAGATATCGAGGTCAAACAGAATGCGCCGGAGCTGCTTGAAAAAGCATTGAGATCAAAAAGAAAAAGATGTATGATCGGTACCGGCTCAATGTCTGACCCGTATATGCACTGCGAGGAAGAACTGCGGCTTACGAGAAAATGCCTGGAGGTTATTCTCAGAAACGGCTTCGGCGCGGCTGTGCAGACTAAATCCGACCGGATACTGCGGGATATTGATCTGCTTGATGAGATCAACAGAACAGCAAAATGTGTGGTACAGATGACTCTGACGACCTATGACGATGCTCTCTGCAAAATACTTGAGCCGAATGTCTGCAATACTAAGCGCCGTATAGAGGTCCTGAAAATGATGCGTGAACGGGGCATACCTGCGATAGTGTGGCTGACGCCCGTACTGCCGTTCGTGAATGATACGGAGGAAAATATTACGGCTATCCTGAATGAATGTGTCAGCGCCGGAGTGAAGGGAGTTATCAGCTTCGGCATGGGAATGACACTTCGCGAAGGCGACCGTGAATATTATTATGCGGCTCTTGACAGGCATTTTCCGGGAATGAAGGAAAGATATATAAAACGCTATGGCAATGCCTATGAGCTGCCGAGTCCGGAAGCCGGCAAACTTACAAAAATTTTTCGCAGGATATGCAGTGAAAACGGTATCATGTACGATCCGGAAAAATGTTTTTCCTATATGCGTGAGCTGCCCGAAAGGTATGAGCAGCTGAGCTTATTTTGATCTTGAACTATTCTTCGTGCGATTTTTTTCTTTCTAAAAAATTCAGCTTTTCTTTGAAATTTATAGTATCAAGACTTGCGCCAAGAACTATAAAGAGCATTGCGCCGACTCCTGCCTGTATCAGATTGGGAAGTATTTCCGCCCATGCGGCAGAAACGTCATAAAGAATTGAATTTGCGGTGAAGTAGCCTGCTACGGTCACTAAGGTTGTCGGCAGCAGCATGATGATATTCGGCAGAGCGATTATCTTTTTGAATTTAGGACTGTTTTTCAGAGCAAGCCTTATCAGAACAAACGGCAGTACATTCAAGGCTTTTATGATAGCTGTCGGCAATGCCCACTGGGGATAGCCTGCGAGCAGATCGGCTAATGCGCCGCCGACAGATGCCGCAGCAAAGCCATAAGGCACAGGCAGAACGCTTGCCGCAAGATATATTACGGAGTCGCCTGCATGCGCATATCCCAACGGAGCGGGTATCTTTACAAAAGCCGTCGTCACCGTTATCATAGCCGCAAACATTGCAGAAAACACAAGAAGCAACACTCTTGTTCCTGCGTACTTTTTGTTTATTCTCTTTTCCATTTTTCTTCTCCTTCCTTAATCATATCAATAAATTCAGTGTTATTTTCTTTCCTTTATCGTGAACAGGATCACTTTCCTGCTTTTATATCATATAGAACCATGCCTCGTCCATTTCAACGTCCTTGCGCTCTATCGGCTTGGATAAGTCATAGTTGTATGTAAGCTCCTGACTTTTGACGCTGACCTTTGCGCCTTCGGGTATAGAGGTAGTGATGAAAGCGTTGCCGCCTACTACGACGCCCTTTCCTACGACTGTTTCACCGCCAAGAATGGATGCGCCGGAATATATCGTCACATTGTCGCAGATAGTCGGATGCCTTTTCTTTCCCCGAAGATTCTGCCCGCCTCTTGTGGAGAGTGCGCCAAGAGTTACGCCCTGATATATCTTTACATTATTTCCGATAACGGTGGTCTCTCCTATGACGATACCTGTGCCGTGATCTATAAAGAAGTACTTGCCGATAGTCGTGCCGGGGTGGATGTCGATGCCTGTCAGACTGTGGGCGTGTTCAGTCATAATGCGCGGTATCAGCGGAACATTCAGCAGAAACAGCTCGTGGGCTATCCTGTTTGTGAATATGGCAAACAGTCCCGGATAGCTGCATATTATCTCGTCCTTGTTGTAGGCGGCAGGGTCGCCGTCATAAGCCGCCGCAATATCCGTTTCGATATATTCACGGATCTTCGGTATCTTCTCTAAAAATGAAAAGGTTATCTTTTCGGCTTCTTCCGACAATACGGCAGTATCGGCATTTTTGTATTCCGGAACATATTTCAGCACAATGGATATCTGCTTGATAAGATTATATATAATATCCTCTGTCAGAATGGAGATATTGTTCCTTACCGTGTATGTACGGTAGTTGCTGTTGCGGTAATAGCCGGGATAGATTATCATTTTCAGCTTTTCAAGTATATCTATCACTACATTCTTGTCGGGATAGTCAAAGGTCTTTATTTCATCAATAACACGCCCATGCTGATAATCCTCCATCAGCATTTCAGTTATCGCTGCTATTTTTGTCTGCATACCGGTTGACATAAACGGCGCCTCGCTTTCGGTTTATATGCCTATCTATATGATAGGTTATTATACTATACTTTTACTGTTGTGTCAATACCTGCGATTGATTTTCGTGAGGGGTACAAAATCGGACCTTACTAATTAAAAAAAAGACTTTAATATTTTATCCGCTTGTGATATAATCAAAGAAATGCGTCGTGTTGTTCCCGGTCGGGGGAACTATTGTTGCTTTTAGGCGGTGAGAATATGAAAAATATTAGATGTATATTATTGTCACTTATAATTACACTGTCCTTTCTTTCGTGCGCTGCGGTGACGGCTGCTGCAGAGGGCGAAGAGGAAAGTCCGGAGGAATACAGCTTTGAGGAAAGCTATCCCGATCCTGAGGTATCTTTTGAGAGCTTTGATGAAAGTCCGGAAACGCCTGTTGAGAGCAGCTTTGAAGAAAGCTATGACGTCAGCTTTGACGAAAGCTCGGAGGATACCGGATCAGGCATTGACGAAAGCTCCGGTGAAATTTCAGATATGAGCGATACAGAAAGTTCTGTTGAAAGCTCAGAGGAAATGTCTGATGAAAGCTACGATGAAAGCAGCGATGAGAGTTCGGAAGAAGTTTCCGATGAAAGTTCTGCCGAAAATTCGGATGAAAGCCCGGAGCCTTCTGCGGAGAGCAGTCTTGAAGAAAGCTCCGATATTGAACAGAGCAGCGGAGAGCCTGATGATTCACAGGACGAGAGCAGCGCGGAAAGCAGTATCCGGCCGGGCGGAACAGATAAAAGCAGCAGTGAGCCTTCATACATAGAACAGAGCAGCGCCGAGCCTTATCATGAATATTCCAATGAGGAAAGTGAAACTGTAATGCTTACCCGTCCGCGCAAGGATCCGCTGAACTGGATGGCGGGTATCGGCACAGTGCTGCCGATCCAGAAGCCGCCGCCGGAAATCCCGGACGAGTCTTATCCAACGGAATATGAGCAGTATCAGTCATATACAGATGTGAGCGTTGATATAGGCTTCGCTTCGGATGTCGGAAGTATTTCCATGACACCGATCACAGAGGATGCGCCGTCCTCGATACCCGGAACAGTAACGGTGAATGTCAGGGCTTTGCTGGTGAGTATAATCATATTTGCGCTCATCGGTATGGCAGCAACGCTTACACTTATTATTATCATTAAAAAAAGCGGAAATGCGGGCAGAGTGAAGCGATACAGGCGCAGCTGAAGAAGACTTGACTAAATAATTGATGATAAACAAATGTATACGTCAGCAGAAAGGAAAGAATAATGATGGAACACGGAAAACAGTTGGCTCAGGAATTTGGCATTAAGGAAGAATATGCGGATAATATAATTTCTCTGCTGGATGAGGGCAACACCATACCTTTTATTGCCAGATACAGAAAGGAAATGCACGGAACTCTTGATGACCAGACTATAAGAGAAATAAGCGAAAGACTTGAATATCTCAGAAGTCTTGATAAACGCCGCGAGGAGGTCGCAGCGCTTATTGAGGGACTTGGAAAAATGGATGACGAAATAAGAGCAGCTCTTGACAATGCGAAGATACTCTCTGAAATAGAGGATATTTATCGTCCGTACAAGCCCAAAAGGAGAACAAGAGCCTCTGCTGCAAGAGAAAAGGGTCTTGAGGGTCTTGCGCAGGCTATTTTCAGTCAGGAAAATATGGATATCGGTCTTGAAGCGGATAAGTATATAGACGAAGAAAAGGGCGTTGCCAGCCGTGAAGAGGCTATTGCAGGCGCTATGGATATTATTGCTGAGGACGTTTCGGACAACGCCGAGATCAGAAAGCGTTTGAAAAATATTATCAGGCTCAATGCGACTCTTCGCTCAAAGGCTGCCGATCCGGAAAAGGAAAGCGTGTATTCGCAGTATTACGATTACAGCGAGCCGGTAAAGTCTATGGCGGGACATCGTGTGCTTGCTATCGACAGGGGCGAGCGGGAGGGCTTTCTTAAAGTAAGCATAGACATTGATCCTGAAAAATGTCTTACCATTATATGCAGGCTGATGATAAAGGCTCAGAACGACAGCGCCGATATGGTCAAGGCTGCCTGTGAGGACGCTTATTCCAGACTCATTTTCCCGTCAGTCGAAAGAGAGATACGCTCTGAGCTTACAGATGCGGCTGATGAGCAGGCAATAAAGCTTTTTGCAATGAATCTGCGTCAGCTTCTTATGCAGCCGCCTGTTAAGGGATTTACGGCGATAGGTCTTGACCCCGGATACAGGACGGGCTGTAAGCTGGCTGTTGTTGACCCGACCGGCAGAGTGCTGGATACGGCGGTCATCTATCCCACGCACAGCGCCGCTCAGGTAGAAAAATCAAAACAGACGCTTAAAAATATGATAAAAAAGCACCATGCGGGAATTATTGCCATAGGCAACGGCACTGCGTCAAAGGAAACCGAGATGTTCACTGCCGAATGTATAGGAGAGATACCCGAAAAGGTCTCATACATGGTGGTAAGCGAGGCGGGAGCATCGGTATATTCCGCTTCAAAGCTTGCCGCTGCCGAAATGCCGGAGCTTGATCTGACGCTCAGGAGCGCCGTATCCATTGCCAGAAGGCTTCAGGATCCGCTTGCCGAACTGGTCAAGATAGAGCCTAAGGCTATCGGCGTAGGACAATATCAGCACGATATGCCGCAGAAACGGCTCAGCGAAGCTTTGGACGGCGTTGTCGAGGACTGCGTAAATACCGTTGGTGCCGACCTTAACACCGCATCGCCTGCCTTGCTTTCGAGGGTGTCGGGCATTACGTCTGCCGTATCGGGAAATATTGTCGCTTACCGTGAGGAGAACGGCGCATTTACCTCCCGCGCCGAGCTTAAAAAGGTGCCTAAGCTGGGACCGAAGGCTTTTGAGCAGTGCGCAGGCTTTCTCAGGGTCGCCGAGAGCAGGGAGCCGCTTGACAATACCGCGGTGCATCCGGAGTCGTACAAGGCTGCAAGGGAGCTTCTGAAGCTGTGCGGTTACGAGCCTGAGAATATAAAGAACGGCGGTGTAGGCGAGCTGAGAAGCAGAGTGGAGGCTATCGGCGCAGAAAATGCCGCCGAAAAGATAGGTACTGGTGTTCCTACGCTTATGGATATTATTAACGAACTGACCAAGCCCGGAAGAGATCCCCGTGACGAGCTGCCGCCTCCGCTGCTGAGGACGGACGTTCTTGACATAAAAGACCTGAAGCCCGGCATGGAGATGAAAGGCACTGTGAGGAACGTCATAGATTTCGGCGCATTTGTTGACATCGGAGTGCATCAGGACGGACTTGTTCATGTATCGCAGATCAGCAATAAGCGTGTCCGTCACCCGTCAGATGTTCTGAAGGTCGGTGATGTAGTGAATGTAAAGATACTCTCGGTCGATGTTGAAAAGGGCAGGATATCCCTGACGATGAAGGACTGAGCGTTTAACAAGGATAGGAAAAAGGACAGGATATAATGAGAAAGTATGATATAGCGCTTTTTGACCTGGACGGTACTCTCAGCGAATCCGGCGAGGGCATACTGGACAGCGTCAGAAAAATTTTTGAAGAGACCGGCAGACCTCTTCCCGATGAAAAAACTCTCGGAACATTTATAGGACCGCCAATGTATGACAGTCTGCGCCGCTGCGGCTTTTCTCATGATGAGGCTGAGGACGGCGTGACGATCTATAAAAGAAATTTTCTTGCGAGCGGGATATATAAAAACAAGCTTTATCCCGGCATGATGGAGCTGCTTGCTGCTCTTAAAGAAAACGGCGTGACACTGGGCGTGGCTACAACCAAGTATTATCCTTTTGCCGAGAGGATAATCGGTATGCTGGGAACTGACCGTCTTTTTGATTTTGTCGGAGGAGCTACCGCCGATACCGAGCGCCGTACCAAGGCGAAGGTGATCGACTATACTCTTGAAAATCTTGGCTGTACTGACAAGAGCCGCGCAGTTATGATAGGCGATACAAAATATGACGCCGAGGGTGCCGCTCTTACCGGACTTGACTTTATTGGCTGTCTTTATGGCTACGGTACACGCGCAGAGATGGAGAAATTCTGTCCTGACGCAAAATTTGTGGAGTCGGCGCCGGAAATTTACGGATTGATCCTGTGCTCTGAATAATGTGATGTTTTTGGGGGAATGATATTGTTACCGCATCATGCGGAGAAAAGAGGTCATATCTTTGGAAAATATCAACAGAAGCATTCACTGTACGGTTGAGGATTGTGTTCACCACTGCGGCAGCTGCAGCTACTGCTCACTTGAAGCGATCCATGTGGGCGCCCATGAGAGCCGTCCCAGCGAGGACAGATGTACCGACTGCCTTTCCTTTGTTAAGAAATTCTGACAGGTCGGGGGGACTTTTAGAGAAAGTCTCCCCGATTTTTTGTGCAGCAACCGTTTTGTTGTTTGCTGCACAAAAAAACCGCCTGTTATGCAGGCGGCAATACTTTTGTGTTTTTGCTGCAGTGAGCAAACAGCATTCTCGGTAGGTGTCGGCAAACAGCATTTTCGGGGGGTGTCGGCAAACAGCATTTTTGGGGGCGCGGGTAATTACATTTCCGCTTGTTTATCTTTGAACGAGAAATTGGGGGCGGCAGCTTGCCGCAGCTTACTGATAAAATGATGGGTTTATCAGCCTTCCTATGACATCGGCGGCGGCTATGGTTATCCCTACAAGAATGATGAACATGATAATTAGTACCGCTTTGTTGAATGCGCCTTTTGTGGGAGAACTTTCCGGCTCGTTTTTGGCTTCGTCGGATCCTAACCGCTGCAGATCATCGTCGGTCAGCTCTTCGGCGTCTTCCATTGCGCCTATGCCGATGAGCAGCTCGGCTGCCTGCTGGTAGTGTTCAAGCGATACCGTTACAATGCAGTTCTCCGGCGGCGCAGAGTTGAGTATCTGTATGCCCATGTCACGCCGTACCTCTCTCGTGGAGTAGGGAATGTCCGCATCTTTCAGCGCGGCGGCTATGCGCTCTAACTCGAAGCCGTGAGCCGTTACAATGTCTACCGGTGAAAAACTGCTGGGATCGTCAATAAGCTCTCTGCCGCAAAACGGACACGCCGCAGGCTCGCTTTTGGTGTATATCTTTTTGCATTTTGCGCAATATTTCATCTCTGTTCCTCAATTCCTTTTTGATTTGGTAAAATGTGTTCTTGCTGCGGCGTCTGAGCGCCAATCAATTTGAAAAGCTGAATGATTAGTTTATTATATCCCTATGAGCGGGGATTTGTCAATCAGCATGATGGCGCTGTTTTGTATATTATGAGCCAGTATTGGCTGCAATTGGGAAAGTTTCAAATCTGTAATAAATTTGTAACCAAATGTTTTGACTTATTGCACAATTCTGGGTTGATAATAATGTGAGTAATGTACGATAATTGGCGCTGAAATTCAAGTGTAGAATAATATGTGAGAAAATGATTCGTTAAATTGTACAAATATTCCTGATATGGTAAAATAAATAAAATTAAAGGTTTAAAAAAATCTTGATTTTTGGGCAGTTTTAGTATATAATCATCTTTAGGTAAAGCCCTTGGAAGGGTTTTATTACATATTTAGTTAGGAGGAAGATTTCCATGCAGGTAAAGAAAATTCTTGGTATTGCTCTCGCAGCTGCTCTCGTTGGTTCGATAGCTGTTGTTGCAATGCCTACAGCTTATGCTGCTGAGTTTGAGCCTTCAGGTCACACCTTTGGTGTAATCGGCGGCTTCAACAGCTGGGGCGGCGACGTTGCTATGACAGATGATGACGGTGACGGCGTTTATACCGGCGTTGTTACAACAACAGGTACTTATGAGTTCAAGGTTCGTGCAGACGGCGCTTGGGACTACAGCTGGGGTGATTACGAGGCTGAATATGACCGTACCCAGAACAGCCAGACAAACTTCAACGTAACAGTTGAAGAGGGTCAGGTTCTTGTAGTAGAACTCGACACAAATCAGGTTGACGCACGCGCTCTTGCTAATGCAGATTCACACGTTAACGAGTCTGACTTTGACTTCGCAGAGGAAGGCTATGATTACTGGCCCGTAAACTTCGAAGTAAAGGCTGCTGAAAAGGAGCAGGTCATGCCCTTTACAACTCTCGGCGTAATCGGCGGCTTCAATGATTGGGGCGGCGACGTTGCTATGACAGATGATGACGGCGACGGCGTTTATGAGGCTACTGTAGATGCAACAGGCTCTTTTGAGTTCAAGGTTCGCGCAGACGGCGCTTGGGACTACAGCTGGGGTATGTATGAGGCTGAGTATGACCGTACACAGAACAGCCAGACAAACCTCAATGTAACACTTGAAGAGGGTCAGAAGATGCTCGTACAGCTCGACACAACTGTTGTAGATGCAGCTGCTGCAGCTAATGCGGATTCACGCGTTAACGAGAGTGATTTTGACTTCGCAGAGGAAGGCTTTGATTATTGGCCTGTATCCTTCTTGATAATCACCTCTGGAGAAACAGAACAAGGTGAAACAGGAGAAACAGGTGAAACAGGAGAAACAGGTGAAACAGGAGAAACAGGTGAAACAGGAGAAACAGGTGAAACAGGTGAAACAGGAGAAACAGGTGAAACAGAGCCTTCACAGACAACCGGTAAGGTTACAGTTATCAACGATTACATCTACTTCGACAACAGCTACACAAAGTGGGATGAAGTATATGCTTATTGGTGGGAAGGCGGCTACGGCAGAACCTATGACCTCGAAGGCAACGACTATGGTTGGGTAGAGGCTGTAGACGAGGCTGGCGCACCTGCTAACCATCCTGTAGAGTTCCCCGGCACAAAGATGACTCCTATTCCTGGCACAGATGTATGGCAGGCAAGGATCCCCTTCGGCGCTGAGAAGATCATCTTCGGCAGCGGTAAGTCAGATGCTCAGATCCAGGCTGGCGAGATCGGCTATCAGACAGACGACCTCAGCTTTGATCCGGTTGCTAATGCAGGCCAGATCTACGTTGTAGAGAACGGCTCAGAGGCTAAGAAGGGCAAGGGCATTGAGAAGACAAAGTATAAGTATAAGAAGGGCGCTTGGGAAACTTACACAGGCGCATTCGTTGAGGAAGTACTCGCAGGCGAGCCTGTTTCCGATCCTGGCGAGAATTCACAGGGCGGTCAGACAAGCGGCACAGAGCAGAGCACAGTTAAACCCGGCGACAAGCCTGTAACTACCGGTGACTCTTCTATGCCTATCGCTATCGCAGTTGTTGCAGTTGCAGCTCTCGGCGTAGCACTCGTTGCTTCTAAGAAGAAGAGCGCAGAGTAATACCCTGACATGGAGCGTTGCTCACTGATTAACTAAAAAAGAAACCTCTCACGGTTGATTCCGTGGGAGGTTTTTTGTGCGCTTTAGCGGGTACAACAAATGTCTTGCGGCGGTGAGTGCGACTTTTTCGGGGGGCGTTACAAGGGGACGCCCTGCGGAGCGCTTGCAGCATAGGGATTTCGCGCTCTGCGGAGCGCGACCAGGGCGCTGCCCTGGACCTGCAAGCCTTTGAAAAGGCTTGAGCGAAACTTTTG
>CADBPE010000210.1 GCA_902796475.1 uncultured Ruminococcus sp. | reverse complement strand
GCAACAATAGCAACTACCGGACGGGATTCAAGATATTCGTCGGAGTTTGACTTGTAGGTATTGTCATCAATGAAATAGACAATGGAGCCGTATTCGTGCCTTACGGCAAAAACAATATACCACTTGTCATTATACCTTGTATCGGTCCCGCTGCTGCCGAAAACAGCATCGGGATCCTTGCCCGAAAGATACTCGTTTATGCTGTCACCAAGCGGATTTTCCTTATTGCAGACGTTCTCCTTGAAAAGCTCGTTTGCTGCAATGATCTCGTTATCCTTGCTGAGGATGACCACAGGGATCATAATATCGTCAATATTTCTGGAATCCTCCTTGAAGAGCTTTTTCGATGCGCTGGACAGCACCGCGGTAATAAAGCTTTTAAGATTGGCTATGCTTACCGCCACAAGAACAGAAGCCGTTATGGCAAGCACAAGCTCTACAAGAAATGCCACAAGACTGTACTTGACAGATATGAACGCCATAGCGAACATAACCAACGCAAAAACCAGAAACAAGGGCGTTATAATATATTTATTCTCATTTTTTCTCACGCTGATTCACCACCGGAAGAAATGATCGGATAATGTGCCTTTATACCTCCATGATAATGGGAAGTATCATCGGGCTTCTCCTTGTCTTATCGTAAAGCAGTTTGGAAAGCTCATCCTTGATGCTGTTCTTGATAACTCCCCATTCGTGAACGCCCTGAACAGAGCATTCCTCGAGAGTTTCTATAACTACGCGCCGCGCACCCTCCATCAGAGGCTCGCTTTCCCTGACATACACAAAGCCTCTTGAAACGATATCCGGACCTGCAACAATATGTCCGTCCTCGCTGTCGAGGGTCACGACCACTACGATAAGACCGTCCTCACCGAGGTGCTTCCTGTCGCGCAGCACTATGCTTCCGACATCTCCTACGCCGAGTCCGTCTACGAGCACCTTGCCGGCGGGTATGCTGGGAAGCTGCTTGATATATTCCTTGTTGATCTCCACAACATTGCCTATGTCGCCTATGAAGATATTTGAACGGTTCATGCCCATCTCAACAGCAAGCTGGGCATGCTTGATAAGATGCTTCTGCTCGCCGTGTACCGGAATAAAATACTTCGGCTTTGTCAGACCGTGTATGATCTTCAGTTCCTCCTGGCATGCGTGTCCCGAAACATGGACTTCATACATTGATTCATAGATGACCTTACACCCGTGCTTCATCAGTTCGTTCACAACGGAATTTACTGCTTTTTCATTGCCCGGTATGGGGTTGGCGGATATTATTATATAGTCCTCCGGCCCAACCTCGACCTTGCGGTGGTCAGAGTAAGCCATTCTCGAAAGCGCGGACATAGTTTCGCCCTGGCTGCCCGTGGTTATCAGCACGATCTCCTCTTTTGAATATCTTCCAAGCAGATCAATATCAATGATAAGTCCGTCAGGCACATTGACATAGCCAAGCTCCGATGCGATAGCCATGTTGTTTATCATGCTCCTGCCCGAAAAAGCAACTTTTCTGCCGTATTTCTGGGCGCAGTCAAGTATTTGCTGTATTCTGCCAAGATTGGACGCAAATGTTGCTATTATGATACGGCTCTTTTCCGCCTCCTTGAAGAGAAGATCAAAGGTATGAGCCACCTTCTGCTCAGTCATGGTGTAGCCGGGACGCTCCACGTTGGTAGATTCAGCCATAAGAGCCAGTACACCGCTCTTGCCAAGCTCCGCAAAACGCGCAAGATCTATCATTCCGCCCGTTGTGGGAGTACAGTCGATCTTGAAGTCGCCGGTGTGGACGATAGTTCCTGCCGGAGTGTGGATGGCAATGGCAACAGAATCCGGTATTGAATGATTGACATGGATAAATTCTATTGACATACAGCCAAGCTTGATCCTCTGTCCGGGAAGCACAGTGTTGAGCTTTGTTTTGCCTGTCAGATTATGCTCCTTTAGCTTGCTTTCGACCAGACCGAGCGTCAGCGGCGTACCGTAAACGGGAAGATTGACCTTCCTGAGCAGATAAGGCAGCGATCCGATATGATCCTCGTGACCATGTGTGAGAACTACACCCTTTATCTTGTCCTTGTTTCTTTCAACATAAGTAAAATCCGGAATAACCAGATCAACTCCAAGCATGTCTCCGTCTGGGAAAGCCATGCCGCAATCCAGAAGGAACATATCTCCGTCACATTCAAACAGAGTGATATTTTTTCCGATCTCGTTCAGACCTCCGAGAAATGTGACCTTGACCGAATGCTCAGCCGCATTGTTGTAACGGCGTTTTGACTGGTAGTCGTTCGGTCTTGAATAGCCGTTCCTTTTGTTCTTTTCAGGCTGTATCTCCGCTAATACACTTTTTTCCTGCGGCCCGCGGGGTGATACGAGCAGCTCGCTGCCGATCGCCTGGTCGGCAGGCTTGAAGTGGGAACGCTGCTGGAACTTCTTTCCCACAGGACGTCCCGGTGTTACTTTTTTGTGCCATGCCCTGCTGCTGCCCGGAAATTTTGAGCCTGAAACACCCTTGTTTCCGTGGTTTTTGGGCGCACTCTTTCTGTTAAATTCTGATAGCACTACGATTTTACCTCCGATTTCGTTATTTTGAATAAATTTTTAATAATAAGTTGATCGCTTATTGCATTTTTTAGCAATGCAATAATACTTTTTCCGAACACAACTATATAGACTATTTTACTCCCTCTTCAAGATTATGTCAATAAAATCTTTTTCGGCGCACAGGGTTTTTGAATGAGTAAATAAACTGTTAACAGGTTTGTATTTTTATCATAATTTCTTACGAAATCATGATAAAAGCAATGGAATGTTGGAGGGTTTCACCCTCCAAACCTCCCACAAGGTACTCTGTCCCTTGACCCTGCAAGCCTTTGAAAAGGCTTGAGCGAAACTTTTAATTTTATGTTCATACATTTTTAACTCGTTCAAAAACCCT
>CADBPE010000209.1 GCA_902796475.1 uncultured Ruminococcus sp. | reverse complement strand
GTCGTTATCTCACCTTCAATTAACCGCTACTCAAATAAGGAATATAAATTGGGCGATACTCTGCAGGTGGAATACGGCAAGCGTATGCTGAAGGAGGGTGTACCGGAGCTTAATTATTTCTATGAGATGTTCGGCGGCCGTGAGATCCCGGAGAGTATGACAGGTACCTTCGGTGACTTCGAGGAATGGAAAATAGAGGGCGTAAAGGATTTCAAGATAGTAGGCGTGCTCAAGGATGAAGGAAGCTTCCTTTCATCGGATTCTTATTCCGGAAATTCATTCTTCGCAGATTATGTAAAGGTATATACATATAAAGAGGTCGAACACACATCTATCATGCTGATCGATCTCTGGGAAAACGCAGAGAGCGAATATGTTTCCGCCATTGCGCAGATCACCGGCTGTGATGAACAGGATGTCAGAAGCGCTGTCGAATATGGTTATTTCTACATGGGCGATGACAGCGAGTTGTCCAAGAGAATTCAAAAGCAGCTTGAGGATAACAATAGTCCTTACACGTCTTTTGCAGTAAACCAAGATCTGCTCAGAGCAAAGGGATATGTAAAAGATGATTCAGCCAGCTTCGTTCCGATATCATTCCTTGTTATGTTTTTGGGTATGCTGATCGTAATGCTTGCAAGCGTATTCATCATCCGCAACAGCTTTGAGATATCCATTACGGAAAAGATACGTCTTTACGGCATGCTCTCCTCGGTGGGCGCGACCCCGAAGCAGATACGGCAGAATGTGTTCTTTGAGGCCTTCGTGCTGGGCGTTATCGGTATTCCGTTCGGCATACTGGTGGGAATTGGTCTTACCACAGCTCTGATAGCGTTTGCGTCAGGTGTGCTTTCGGATCAGCTCGGTTCATACAAGCTTATATTTGCCGTTAATTTCGGAGCCATCGCTTTGGCGATAGCAGTGGGCATTGTGACAATACTGTGTTCGGCCGCCACTTCTGCAAAAAGAGCTTCCAAGACATCTCCGATGGAGGCTATCAGAAGCAACAACGATATCAAGCTTTCGGCAAAGCAGATAAAGAAGGGCTATTCTACGCCTAAGTGGGTATCAAAGGTATTCGGCGCAGGCGGAAGCATTGCATGGAAGAATATGAAGCGCAGCCGCAAGCAGTACCGCGCAACGGTAATTTCCATAATAGTCAGCGTGGCACTCTTCCTTGGAATAAACTCCGTAGTTGATTTCATGATCCGAGGTCTTATGAGCCAGGATTACTATGCAATAGCAAATTCCGAGTACAATGTGACATTGGACGTAAGTGTGAGAAGTGAGTCCGGAGAAAATGAAACTATCCCCACCAAAACGGAGGAGCAGTATTTTGAAAAAATAGCCTCTGATCTGGGTGTGACCAATTACAGGTTCCATTACAGCTCATACGATTTTGAATTGTCTGTTGAAGACGATCAGATATGTGACGAGGTAAAGCCCGGAGGTCTGTATTATGACCGCATATCGAGAAACAAAACAGATGACGGCAAGGTGTTATATCAATTTATGGCTGTTGACAAAAAAAGCTTTATGAAGCTTTGCGATGAAGCCGGTCTGAAATATGATGACTGCAAGGATAAGGGCTTTATCTGGAATTACAGCATAATGGATATTGACGAAAATAAAAAAGATATAATGACGAGACCGGAACCCGTAAAGCTTTTCAAGGATCCTGTAGGAACAGTGCTCAAGGGTAAATGCGTATACCAGGAAGAGGTATATGAGGAGGTCTCTGAGACCAGCGAAACCGATGAAACGAATGAATACTATGAATATGATGAATATGATGAATATGATGAATATGATGATGACTATTATCAGAATGTAAAGATCATAGAGCACACCTATAATGCAGAGATAGAAATAGCCGGAACGATAGAAAAGGTGCCTGCTTCGGAAGGATCATCTTATATTTACAACAACAGAGCAATAGTTGTTACCACCGAAAAATTCGAGGAGTTTTTCCCGAATCCAGGCTTTGCGGTAATAGATGTAAGCACTTCAGATCCGGACGGTCTTGAGGACAGGGTCGCGGAAAGTATCTTTCAGGGTACCACACCTGTCACCAGTGTTATGAACTACTCAAAGTTTGTAAATCAGATGAAGTCCACCCTTCTTGTTATTCAGGTGTTTATTTACGGCTTTATCGCTGTGATCTCGCTTATAGGCATTACGAATATGTTCAATACTGTTACGACGAACATGAAGCTCAGACAAAAGGAGTTTGCTATGCTGAGATCTATCGGCACAACGAGCAAGGAGCTTCACAAGATGATACTGCTTGAAAGTGCGCTTTATACCTTCAAGTCACTTGTGATAGGTATTCCGATAGGCTTGATCGGAGGTTTACTGATAACCTGGCCGATGGGCAATTCATTAAGGGAAGCGGGCGTAAAGGATATTTATTTCCGTGTACCCTGGCTGCCGATGCTGATGTGCATACTGGTAGTGCTGCTGCTTCTCTTTGCGATAATGAGATTTTCAATTGCGAAGTTCAACAAGCAGAACATTATTGAGACCATCCGCAACGATAATATTTGAGTACGAGTTTTATCACATATACCAACCCCCCGAAAAGCCGGCGGTTCCGAAAGGAGCTGCCGGCTTTTCACACGGCGGCAAGCTTGAAATACTTCCAAAAATCCACAACACAAAAGTTTGCTAAACACTCTCAAAAATCCACAACACAAAAGTTTCGCTCAAGCCTTTTCAAAGGCTTGCAGGTTCCAAGGGCAGCGCCCTTGGTCGCGCTCCGCAGAGCGCGAAACCCCTATGCTACAAGCGCTCCGCAAGGGGTGAATCAAAAAACAGTCCGGTGGACTGTTTTTTGAGAGGGGACGCCCTGCGCAAGAGG
>CADBPE010000208.1 GCA_902796475.1 uncultured Ruminococcus sp. | reverse complement strand
CGGCAGCTTGCCGCCGCCGGAGAAACTCACTGGATCAAAAAAACAGCCTTCCTTTCGGAAGACTGCTTTGCAGGTGTTCGGAACACATTTGGAGCTTGCTGTATCCTCAGAAGTTCGATCCTCCGAGACCCCAGTTTTCTACCTCTTCATATTTTACATAAATGCGTCCGGCAGGAACTCCAAGGATATTTGAGATTATTTCCGTCAGCTTGCCTGTCAGCGCATTATACGCAGATGACGAGGCTCTGCCGTAAAGCTTTACCTCGGCAATGGCGGCAGGTGCGTCACTGCCCTTGAACCACAGACTGCTTCCTCCTTCAAAGCTAAGCATTAACCATGCTTCGCTTTTTCCGATAAGTGAGATCGCCTTGCCGAACTCGGTCTTGAGAGCGGTCTCCTGTTCCTTTGAAATGCTTACGTTTGTCTTTGTGTTGATGAATGGCATTTTTATCACCTCAAAAAAATATTATACGGAGAGCCTGTCAATATTCCTGACAGCTCTGGTACGGCATAACAGATAGCTCACAGCTGTAAGCACCATAAGCAGCACGATAAGAATGATGATGAGCATGAGCGAACCGATAGGAGTAAACCTGAAAGCAAGATAAGAGCCTGCGCAGATCACACCCTCCATAAGTATGGCTGCCGCCATGTTAAAGAAGATATTGTAATTTCCTCTCAAAGCATTAAGCTCACTGTCCCATACAAGCTTGGGATTCACTGAATCCATGAAAATGCCGAAATATGATGCAAATATGACCGACAGCAGACTGACAGCGCAGCACAGGATCATTAGCTTTATCCCTAAATTGAGATATATTCCTGCGGCAATTACAAATATAAGCATTCCTGCGCCGCTGATGATAATGCTCACAAGGGCTTTTATGTTTATCTGAGCCATGTATGAAAGCGGAATGTACTTCATAAATGCAAAGTGCTTTCCCTCTCGTGTAAGCGCAGATGATGCTATGCAGTTGCAGGCTGTCACCAGTACCGACATGGCGGAAACTCCAAGAACAAAGATAAGCACAGTTTCCTGGTTGCCGTCGTGAATGTTGTTTATGAACGCTTCAAGAAAATTCGTTTTGCCCTGAAGCACATAAATGAGATACAAAAACAGCGGCCAGATAAGATTTATAAGCACACAGTTCATAAAATACGCAGGAGTGCGGAAAAGTATGCGGAATTCCTTTTTAAGATAGGTTATGCTCGGTCTGCGCTCCTTGATCGATGAAAGTGACTTGCTTAGTGACCTGCGCTTTGAAGAGGAGCTTCTGCTGACATCTGCGGCAGTCCTGAAATAGACAAGCTCGGCGATCAGCAGGAAAAGACCAATAGCGGCAGCGTTTATGCCAAGATAGAAGATCAGGTTTATTGCCGTATTGTTCACAGTGGACATCATTATAAAATGAACATGAGGGAAAATGATATTGAGCGTATTCAGCAAAGCGTTTCCGGGATCGGAAAGAACTGAGACCAGATTATCCGGGTCAAGTCCGCCGCTTGCTGAAACGACGATTATCATAAGCAGAATAAACGCAAATGTAAGGAAGCCCGTAAGCTTGTTTACGGTATCCTTGTTTTTTATGAATCCTGTTATCAGCATAACGAGCATACATATCACAGCGCAGTAAGCCAGCGGAACTATGGGCAGCGTCAGCATGGCAAACAGGGCTATTATCCACGCATAGAACGGCAGACCGGCTGCAAGTATGTATCCCGCAAAAACCGCTATTATAAGAATAAACTCCATTATGCTCTCGCTTATGAGGGCTGCGGTGAATTTTGAGGCGATTATCTGAAGCGGCTTGAGCGGCAGCGGCAGCAGATTTTCGATATCACCCGAAAAGTAAAATACACTGAATATCACGTTCAGACCAAATATAAACGAGAACACCGAAACTATCTGCAAAAACAGCTCGGCAGCATTTGCACCTGCGCCTGTCGGCATCAGCTTTGATGTGAGCCAGTATATAATGACGCCCACGAAAAATGCCATCGGCAGCATTATCCCGAATACGGCAAAGATCGCCATTACATAATAAAAGACCTTTTTGCGCTTCTTTTCCTCATTGGTGGGCTCAACTGAGGCTATAAGTGCTTTTACAAGCTTAAAAAATATACTCATTTTTCCGTCAGCTCCAAAAAAATCTCTTCAAGAGAGCTGTTCTTGCTTTTTGCTTCCAGCTCCTCTAATTTTCCGTCATACAGGATATGCCCTTTTTTGATGATAATTACCTTATCGCAGAGCTTTTCCGCCACCTCCAGCACATGGGTAGAGAAGAAAACGGTATTTCCGGCTTTGGCGTGATCTCTCATCATCTGCTTTAATTCAAAGGCTGATTTCGGGTCGAGACCCACCATAGGCTCGTCAAGTATCCACACAGGCGGGTCGTGCATAAGAGCGGCGACTACCATTATCTTCTGCCTCATACCGTGAGAATAGCTCATCATAGGCGCTGTAAGAGCGTCGGTAAGCTCAAAGCGCTCGGCAAATTCGCTTATGCGTTCACGCCGCTTTTCAGCGGGAACATGGTAGATGTCGCCTATAAGGTCAAGAAATTCGTTTCCTTTAAGACGGAGGAACATATCGGGGCTGTCGGCAATATAACCGATGGATTCCTTTGCCTTGATCGGCTCTTTGCGGACATTGAAGCCGTTGACGGTTATTTTGCCAACGTCCGCCCGGATTATGCCGGTAATGAGCTTCATAGTCGTAGTTTTGCCCGAACCGTTCGGACCTATAAAGCCAACGATCTCACCGCCCTTTACCTCAAAGCTGATGTCGTCCAGCGCTCTTACGGACTTGTTATAGGTTTTTGTTACATTTTCAAGCTTTATCAAGGTCAGCACCTTCTTTCTTGGTATAAGTTTAACATATTATTACATAGTTTACAAGATATTTTAGCAATATTGTTTTATGAGAATAATTTATGCAATATCAATATTATATGCCGGAATTTGCGGCTGCTTTGAAAACTATTTGAAATTCACTTTACAAAACAGAATTTTTATGTATAATAGTATAAGTAAAAGTATAATAGGATAAATAGATGAGAAATAAAGAGAACGGGAGAAATATCGAAAAGAGGAAAAATGAATGAAAAAAAGCAGCTTTATTATCACGGAAACGATCTTTTCACTGGTGCTGGCGGCATCGGTCGCTGCGGTGGCTGTTCTTGCGGTTGACCTTAACACAGATCAGTTCCAATTGGACAGGTTCAATCCTTTCAGTCAGGAAAGCTCTGCTGCAGATGAAGAGGAAATAACGCCGCCCAAAAATAACGAACAAAATAATAACGAAGAAAATTCCGAAAGCAAAGCGCAGCAGAAGAATGATGCGGACAATGCTTCAAAGGAAGAATCTCCGAAGGAAGTTTCAAATGATGAGTCTGATGCGGAAAAAAGCGGCAGTGAGGAGTCATCTGAAGAGAGCAGAAAGGAAAGCTCGTCCGAGGAAAATGCGGATCAGATCAGGCTGAGAGATAAGCCCGAAAATACAGACTCTCAGCCCAAGGAATTAGTAGAGCAGATGGCTGCCTACAGCTTTGACATAGACACCCAGCTTTTAGGCGACAGACTGATAATGCTGGATACCGTCAATTCCGGTGCAAAGGACAAGGCTGTTATGTATTGTTTCCAAAAGGATGAAAACGGATACTGGTGGAATATAATAGGCGACGGCGAGCCGATCACTGACGAAGCATACATAGGTGAGAACGGTTCAGGCTTTATGCCCGAAAGAGACTCAAAAGTCACACCCGGAGGGATTTTCTATGCAGGCGCCGGCTTCTATATCAGCGATAAGCCCGACACCACATACGATATGTTTCAGATCACCGAGGACACCTACTGGGTAACTGATCCGGACTCACAGTATTATAATCAGAGAGTCGAGGGTACGGAGAATAAGGACTGGACAAAAGCTGACCACATGATAACCTCTGAAAAGTCATATAAATACGGTCTTACCACCAACTATAATACCTTTTCTCCCGACAGCAGTTTAGCTTCGGCGATATTCATTCACTGCGGAAGCACACCGACAGAGGGCAGCATTGCAGTACCCGAAAACGTGATGAAGACCATTCTTGAATGGTGTGACGATAAAAGCATCATTGACATTTTTGTAAATATATGAATTATGAGCCGTGTCTTTCGCAAGTCACGGCTTATTTTACGGAGGCTTTATGGATATATTTCTCAGAGTAATGATGTACATAATGACAGCGCTTGGCGTTTTGATGACCGCAGCGTTTTTTGTAAGTGAAATAAGGCTTTCAGAAAACAGGTTCCGCTGGCACTATTATCTTCCGTCTGCGGCAATAAATATTATAATAGGAGTGCTTGTGCCTCATATTTTTATTTTATGGCTTTATGTGCTTTCGGACGGCAATATGCTTCTGACGATACTTATTCCTGTTTTGCTGTTATTGGCAGCGGCAGGCAGCAATTTCGCATTTTATTTTGCGTTTTTCCGCAAAGACGATTTCAGCGCGCCGTTCTACTGGAGCCTGGCGCTGACGTCACTGATAGTAATATCATACTGGATAGATAAGCTGATATTTCATTGATATAAAATGCCCGGATTTGAAAAGCTGCGCAGAATATCATCTGCATCTCATTATGCCGGCTGTGCTGCAGATATATTAAAGCGAACAGATCATTTGTGTTTTTTATATTTTCTCATTTATAGGAGAAGAACTGCATTTGTGAGATCTGATATGTCCGATCATTAATGCTCATTAAAGAAAAAATTCATTAAAAACACTTGACAATATTCGTCTTATATGTTATGATTTATAGGCAGTCAGTTAAAGCGGCTGCAAAAGTGGTCCGGTAGTTCAGCTGGTTAGAACGCTAGCCTGTCACGCTAGAGGTCGACGGTTCGATCCCGTTCCGGATCG
>CADBPE010000207.1 GCA_902796475.1 uncultured Ruminococcus sp. | reverse complement strand
TTTTCTGCTGCGCTGGTGATTCTCCGGCGCCTTTATTCTCCGGCGCTGCCTGCGGCGCTGTTTCCGGCTGAACCGGTACTTCCTGCGGCACTGTTTCCGGCTGAACCGGTACTTCCTGCGGCGCTGTTTCCGGCTGAACAGGTACTTCCTGCGGTGCGATTTCCGGCTGAACCGGTACTTCCTGCGGTGCGATTTCCGGCTGAACCGGTACTTTCTGCGGTGCGATTTCCGGCTGTACCGGTACTTCCTGCGGCGCAATTTCCGACTGTACCGGTACTTCCTGCGGTGCGATTTCCGGCTGTACCGGTACTTCCTGCTGTACGCTTTCCGGCTGAACCGGTACTTCCTGCGGTACGCTTTCCGGCTGTACAGGCGCTGCTCCCGGCTGTACAGGCTGATACTGCATGACCGGCTGCATCGGGACCTGATTCTGCATCATCATTGGCTGCATGACCTGATACTGCTGAGGTACGCCCTCCTTCCCCGGCTCCTGCTGTACGGGCACCTGATACTGGGGCATTACGGGCATCTGATACGGCGCGACCATTACCGGCTGCATCACCTGATACTGCTGCATCTGCTCCGGATTGCCTCCCGACTGAGAGGGATCCTGCACCATGACCGGCTGCATATACACAGGGACCTGATACTGCTGCATCTGCTCCGGACTGCCTCCCGCCTGAGAGGGATCCTGCACCATGACCGGCTGCATATACATCGGCATCTGATACTGCATACCCGGCTGCATCGGCACCTGATACATCGGCATCTGGTACTGCATACCCGGCTGCATCGGCACCTGATACATCGGCATCTGATACTGCATACCCGGCTGCATTCCGGGCTGCATGGGCTGCATGGGCTGCTGATACTGCGGCTGCGCGCCCTGAGACTGCTCACCGCCAAGTGCGCCCATATTCATTACGTCCCTGCTGCCGGCAGGCGGAAGTCCCGGCTCCGGATCCGGTCTTTTTTTCTTTTTGCGCTTTTCAGGCTGAGGGCCGGCAAGTCCGATCTCGTTTTTGTTTTCCTCCTGCTGGCGGGCTATCTCCTCAAGAGTATAATGTCTTTCCGATATCTGCTTCTTGGCAAAAGGCTCGCTCGAAGACTTCTGCTGCGGCGGCTGCTGCGGCTGCGGCTGTTGTGGCTGCTGCTGCTGCTGTGGCTGCTGTTGCTGTGACTGCTGCGGCTGCTGTTCAGGAGGAGCCATCCTGTTTCCGCACTTAACGCAAAACTTACAATGTTGGGGCATTTCTGCGCCGCATCTGCTGCAAATCATAATTATCAGTCCTTTACTATGCTTTTTTCAGGATATTCGTTTTTTCGGTCCCGTTCCGATACCGCCGGCGCCGAACACATGAACGCCGACAGACAATTCTACATAATAAAGTATATGTTATCTTGACCTTTTTGTCAATTTACATAAGATAATAATTTAAAAATTTTTAACAAAAAACATTGTGCATTCCCGGTTTTTAATATATAATGATTATAATCTGTGCCGGACATATCGGTTCTGGACTTACTTTATCACAGAACGGACGATTATTGTGCCGCATTATGTAGAAACGCAGCGGCACAGGCGCAGCACAATACAAAAAACGATCACACAAAATAAGGAGCATCCGTATGAATCACTATGAAGCAACCATAAAGGCAATAAAGCAGGTACTTTCTTACTGCGGCAAAAAGGATTACGAATCCTACATTGACGACTGCATAAATGATTGGGAGCGAGTCCGCAGCACAGAGCTTTTTGTAAAAGGCTTCACGAAGAACGGCAAATTCCAGAAATTTGTCATTACCGAAAGCGATGTTGAAGACGACGAAAAGCGTTTCTGGACTACCCAGCTCTTCGGCGCACTGGTATCAATGGCAATGCAGCTCACACGTTTTATCAGCGCCGGCAATGAAATGCCAATTTCATACATGCGCAAAAACTTCGGACATCCGCCGGAGGTCATCAGCGGTCTGCGCTGCAAAAACTGCGGCGCCAAGGAAATAAACACCGCAGATATAGATAAATATATCACTCCCTCGGTCATATCAAAGGCGATCATCGACGGTCTTGAAAATGACTGCCTTGAAAAGAACGCTGCCGAAATACTCGGTCTTAGCTCCGACTATTTAAAAGCCGACAGAGACGAAGCCCGCATGAGAGCCTTCAATACCGGCGTAGCTGTCTCCGATGCAAGGACTCCGACAGTTATGTGCCACAAGTGCGGCTGCCGGGAGCTTGACAGGTGCCGCTTCCTCAAAAGTCTCAAAAAGCCGGTATTCGTTGCGCTTTCCGTCTGATATTTATATTGCATCAAAAATTATAACAAACAATTTAAAAGGAGTGTACCGCACAATGAAAAGAAAACTTGCTCTTCTGCTTTCATGTATTATTATCGCAGCCGCCGCATCAGGCTGTAATTCATCAAAAAACAACAGCGACGCATCAGGAGCCGACGCTCAGAACTCAGCAGTTTCCGAAACCGCTGCTTCAGACTCCGGCAAAGACAAAGCATCGGAAGTCTCCGACAGCAAAAGCAATACGCCGGAAGCCTCTGATTCAGGAGACAGCAGCGGAACCGATGAGCCGTCCGGAACTATAACCATTGACGAATCCGGCGTTTCAATTGACGAGGACGGCAATATAATAATAGACATCGACGACATAAGCGACTGGAGCGATGTTGACGGCGATGATATCGACGACACCGGAGATGAACCGGTCGATGACGAAAAAAGCGCCGTACTCAACGAGCTTTCATATCAGATGATCTATCTTGCTCCTGACGGATTCAGCGCAGACGACAAGCTGCCTGCCGCCTTCTGCATAACCTCCGCAGATGAACTGAACGACTTCATTTCCGCAAACACCGCAGCATATTCTCTTGCCACCGAGCACACAAACGACGACTACATCAACAAGACCTCCTTTGTAAACGAAACAAAGGACATGGACGAGACCTATTTTAAGGCGACCGACATCTGTGTTGTGGTATGCTCTTATAAAAATGGCACCGAATGCGACATAGGCGATATATACGAAAAGGACGGCGATATCCACATTGAGCTTTGTCTTGAAGAGCCCACCGTAATGGACGCTGCCTCCTATGTTTTATTTATAATTCCGGCACAGAAGGACACCTATAAAGGCAAGAACCTGAAAACCGATATCAGCGCAATAATTTTCGATAACGAAGATGAAGAGCTGCCCCTTGAGGCATAACAAACAATAAAAGGCGGTGAGAAAATGTCACTCGGAATGAAAGTGCTTCAATTGCAGACAAGAAACTTCTACACCATAGAGACTCTGTACGAAGCCATAAAAGACAGGCATTTTACCGCAGGACAGCCCTCTCTGGTGAACCACTGCTCTTATAATATTATTGTGTTTCCGCCGCAGGACAAGCGCAATCAGGTATGGATAACTCCGGCGATGTACGGCTGGTGCAACACCTGGTATGTTCAGCGTCAGGAGATGGCGGGCGCTGAGAGCATGGTAAAAAACGTCATAACCAACGAGCTGACGTTCGGCATATCGGGCATAGCCGGCAGACTGAACGAAGCCTCGCAATACTGCGAATGGCTGGTAGACGTGACCGCAAACGAGCTGTACTACATGGGGCTTTGACACTATACCTGAAGCCGTGAAACTAAGAACGGTATTAACTCAGAAGTGTCAAATTATACTGAGTCTGCCTGCATGGCTGAGATACAGGAACGCTTCAAGCAGGATCCGATGCTTGCATTGCCGCTGCAGTTTGCATTAATGAATTCAAGCGCAAAAAAGATGGTGCGTGAAGAACGCAAGAACATGAGAAAAGAAAAATACAGCGCCTTCGAGCTTGTAAAAAGCTGGGAGGATGGTTCAGGATATGTATTTTTAAGACAGGGTGGCACAGGCGTTTTTGTGTTCGACAAATTTGACAACGAATCCGTTTACGCATTCAAATGGGCTGTTGACTACGCTGCGGAAAACGGTATCAGGAATTTTATCCTCGACATTTCCTGCAACGGCGGCGGCAACAGCTCGGTCGTCAATTATATGATGGCGATAATGACCAACAGCAAGTATCACTCCAATGTGCAGACATTAAGGTGTCTGAACACACTTACCGGAAACATCAATGCGACCAGATATGATATAGACTTAAATCTGGACAATATCTATGACGATAAGGACAAGGACGTTGCGTATGACCTGAACTTCGGAGTGCTTACATCATCATTCTCATTTTCATGCGGCAATCTGCTCCCCATTATGGCAAAGGATGAGGGCATTGCCATCCTTGGAGAGACAAGCGGCGGCGGCTCCTGTATATTGGGAATATCATCGCTCCCCGAAGCGCTTATATTTACCATGTCCGGATATATGAAATTTGTTTCAAAGGACAATAACGATGCCGATCTGGGCGCAGCGGTAGATTATGACCTGACAAAGAAGATCACGGACGCAGACGGCGCAGAGAGCATTGACTATTCGGGTCTCTATGATATCGGTAACCTTGGCGCTCTTTTAGACGAGTTCTATTCTTCAGGCGAGGAGCCTTCTCAGGAACCGAGTGAAGAGCCTTCCAAGGAGCCAAGCGAGAAACCTTCCGAGGAACCCTCTCAGCAGCCGAGCGAGGGACCCTCTCAGGAAACCTCTCAGACAGTACCCTCTCCCGGAAAGGAGCCTGCAACCGGTGACACCGGCGTTCCCTTTATGATCGTTCTGTTAATGACATTTGCGGCAGGCACTATCTTTGCGGTCATGCGCAAAAAGAACAGCGCAGACAAATAATTCATACAGAATAAAGCAAAGCGGCATCCCGAAGCCTTTATGATATAAGGCGGCGGGATGCCATTTGTTTTTTATTAAAATACGGTTTACAATTTTCCGCTGTTTGTAAGTTAATTTACAAAAAACCGTACAAATGTAATTTAATTAACAGTTCGGGGCAATATTGAAAATTGTTTTCTCCTGAAATTTATATTATCATATCCTTTAGCTTGTTTGTGCCGTTCGGACTGAATACCATGCCAAAGGTTATGCGGTCATCGTATATGTACCCGATAAGCTGACGGAAAAAATCCTCGGTTGTTCCCTCTGTAAGTTCAAGCACTATCAGCCCCATGCTGAGCAGCAATTCCTTTTCGATCTGTTCATAAAGGTCATATACATCAAGGTAGTATTTATAAAACGTTACCCGGCTGACATCAGCCTTGTCAACGATCTCCTGGACGGTGATCCTGCTGAGCTTTTTTCCTTCAGTAATTCTGCCAAAGCATTTCGGATAGCGTTTTTTGTTTTTACGGTGCGGCGGTCAGCAGCTTTTTCTCCGGACATAGTATCTCACCTCTGTTATTAAGAATATCACATATCTGCTTATTATGCAATACGGTGCGGCTCTGAACTGCCGCTTATACCCTCTGAGATACCGTTTGTGCCAAAATTGTTGAATATCTCTTAACTGTTTGATATAATATCGGCAAAATAGCTCAAAGCTTAAAAGTATGGTGAACTGTAAATGCAAAGAATATGGTCGGCGCCGATCAGCGTCGTTATCGGAGGTACTTGTGTTGACTTCGTTTGCCGCTGCTGTTATACAAAGTACGGATGGGCGCACCAATACTGGTGTGACTTTTCTTCTTTGAATGAACCGTCTTGTCTTGGGTGCCGGTATTACAGCGTTCAGACCTGCCGCTGTATTCATCCCGCCAGAAAAAAGAACGGAGGGATAAAAAGATGAAAAAGATAAATATCCGCTTTGAACCGGATGATTCGTCCGAGCAGATAGATGTCATAATACGGGCGTCGGAAAAGGACGCTCAGGTGGATCAGATAATTGAAAGCCTCAACAGCAGCAGGACCGAAAAATATACCGTTCTCGACAAAAACAAATGTCCTTGTGTGATAGACGAAGCCGACATCGTATTTATTTCGTCGGAAGGAAAACAAATGCGTATAGTTACCGATACCGGCGTCTATTCGGCAAAGCAGACTCTTTCAACGATAGAAAAGCTTCTGGGCAGCAGCTTTCTGAGGATATCAAGGTTTGAGATCATCAATCTGAAAAAGGTATATAAATATGACTTTACGATCATCGGAACACTCAGGATAGAGTTTGTAAACGGTATGGAGACCTGGGCTTCGCGCAGATATATACCTGTCATCAGAGAACGTCTTTCAAGAGAGGAGGAATATATGTGCTGAAAAAATTTTTCAAGCTTGCCGGTATAGGATTCCTCTCCGGAATAGTGCTTTGTATGTTGATCTGCGTCATTTTTGGAGACGGCATGCCGGTAGACCAGAGCTTTGTCAGAAAAGTCGGCAGCCTGAGGGCGGCAATGCTGCTTGAAATGTGTATTACCGGTCTTTACGGAGCAATAAACTTAGGAACTGTCATTATCTATGATAATGAAAAGCTGCCTCTTCTGGCAGCATCCGTACTTCACGGCTCAATAGTGATACTACCGTTTATCCCGATGGGGTTTCTTTTAGGCTGGGAAAAGGATATTATAACCTGCCTGATAATGACAGGCTGTCAGATAGCGGGATATTTTTTTATCTGGCTGATAATTTACCTCAATTACCGCAAGGAGATCAAAAAGCTCAATGATCTTCAAATGCAAATGCAGACCAAAAAACGAATTGAAGGCTCCAAAAAGGGGCTTCAAGATAAATGATCGTTCTAAAAAGGAGGCTGAACGAAATGAAAAATAATCCCTTTAAACGCATACTATCGACTACTCTTGCAGCTCTTATGCTTACGTCAATGTCGGCAGTAACGCAGACAGCCGGCTTTATGTCGGTAACTGCGTCGGCAGTGGCTGGTGTGGTGAATGTGCCGGAGATCGTAGAAAGCGGTGAACTGGATAATTGCACCTACACTCTCGACAGTGAGGGCGTGCTGGTCATTACCGGTGAAACGCTGATCCTGCCCTCGGGTATCTTCAACAACAAGGGTCTGACGGGTATAAGGATCAACGCAAATTCCGTAAAGATCCACCCGCAAGCCTTTCTGGGAAATGATGATATTGCTTATGTCACCTTTACAGACATGGGACAGACGCTTATTATCGAAGGCACAATAGAGGGGCTGACTGAAAACACCCTCGTCACCATTCCGCTGTATGCAAAAAAGCTCACACCCGCAGGCAAGAAGTTCAACTATACGGAATATTCCTCGGAAAATTCCGCAAAGCGCAACGACCTGCAAGCCCGCTATGATGCTGCGGCTTACCTATGGGAGGACACATCCGCTATCCTTGCCGAAGCGGAAGAAGACGAGTTCATCACCGTCAGCGACACCGACCCCAGCTCCGAAGAGTTCACCAATAGAAACTGGAGCACCACCTTCCCCAATGCAAAGGTACAGCACTTCGGCACAATGGCAGGCTTCGGCACAATGGCAGACCCCTACCGCATTGAGAACACCGACAACTGGCGCTACCTTGCCTATATGACAGAAAAAGGGATACTTTCAGGCTCCTACTACGGTCAGGACAGAGGTACATACGTCAAGCTGACCGCCGACCTTACCCTTTCGGACAAGGACGGCACCTTC
>CADBPE010000206.1 GCA_902796475.1 uncultured Ruminococcus sp. | reverse complement strand
GGGGCATTAAAGAAAAGAACTCAGCTTTGCTTTTTTTCTTTATCTCCAAGACGCTTTTTTTCAGCGTGTTTGAGAACAAGATCGTGTAAAACAGCAGTAAGGATAGAAACAACTATGCCGCCGCAGACGAGAAGGATATTTGAAAGCAGCCAGTTTCCGTCTCTGTTGTAGGCATAAAAATCCTTCCAGCCGCCGTTGGCTTCGCCGATCAGGAAAACCTCTACGTAATAGACTGCTCCGTACAGCAGCATCGGTATGAGAGCCAGAAAAGACTTCGGGATTCCGATGCGGTGGACGGTCTCAAAGAATACAAAGGATATCAGCGTCAGAGCAGGGGAACTGACGTGAACGATGAAAAGAGGACCGGCTATTACAAAGGTGCCGTAAAACGGCATAAGGAAAAGGAGAGTTGCTGTCATTGTCAGGGTAACGCAGGCGGCAGCGATGAATTTCAGGATAACGACAGGCTTTGGCAGGCTATCCCTTTTACCCGCAAGTATGAGAATATCATAAACTGCCACAACAGCTCCGATAATTGCAGCAAGGACATTGGAATCCGTTGTAAAATATTTGAAGGAATCAAATCCGTTGCTGATAAGTACGTTCGGTTCCACAAAAAAGTAAGATATTATGGAGCAGACGGTGCAGATAAACACAAGCAGATTAAAAATAAGAGAAAGAATTGTTTTTGACATTATTATCACCTCGCTAACATTTTACTACATTTTTTTCAAAAAATCAATGTCCCTGGTTAGTCAGCAAATTACCGGCAAGTTAAATATCCTTGATTTTATGCGGTTTTTGCCTCATAATCGGATTATCAGCAATTTGTCAGCAAGTTAAACTAAGCCCATATAGGAATATACTTCATATATCTTGGAGCAGTTTCAGGGTCAAGAGGTTTAATCATTATACAGAACACTTCAAATCCATTCCCATATGCAAAACAAGCCACCCACCGATTCTGATGGATGGCTTGAATTCTTTTTTGTCTGAAATCGCCAAATGGCAGAAATCATCTCTTTGAGAACTGGGGAGCACGACGGGCTGCTTTGAGGCCGTACTTCTTTCTTTCCTTCATTCTCGGATCACGGGTAAGGAATCCTGCCTTCTTGAGTCTGGGACGGAGGTTCTCGCTGTCATACTGAAGAAGTGCGCGGGAAATGCCGTGACGGATAGCGCCTGCCTGACCTGTTACACCGCCGCCTGCTACTGTGCAGACAACATCGAACATTGCCTCGGTGCCTGTAAGAGCGAGAGGCTGACGAACGATGAGCTTGAGTGTTTCAAGGCCGAAATAATCGTCGATATCTCTGTTGTTAATGGTTACCTTGCCGGTACCCTTGTAAAGTCTTACTCTGGCAACAGAACTCTTTCTTCTGCCTGTACCGTAAAAATAAGGTGTCTTATCGTACATAATATGTTGCCTCCTCTCTTATTATTCCAGAACTATGGGCTGCTGTGCCTGATGCTTGTGCTCGCTGCCCTGATATACATGAAGTCTTGTAAGAGCCTTGCGTCCGATGGTGTTGTCCGGAACCATGCCCTTTACTGCAAGCTCAAGAGCCATTTCAGGCTTTGTTGCCATGAGCTCGTCATATCTTACCGACTTCATGTGACCGATGTAGCCTGTGTGATGATAGTGGAACTGCTGCTCTGCCTTCTTGCCTGTGAGAACAGCCTTCTCGATGTTGGTGACGATAACGAAATCGCCGCAGTCAACATGGGGGGTGAAGGTGGGCTTATTCTTGCCGCGAAGAAGATCTGCAACCTGAACTGCCAGACGGCCCAGTGACTTGCCTGTTGCGTCTATAACATACCATTTGCGTTCAACTTCGCTCGGTTTTGCCATATAAGTTGACATAGTAAATCCTCCCTGATTTCCATTTTTGTCTATTCAAAAAGCTCGTCAGATAAACGTGCTTCAAGTCACAAGATAGATAATATCACAGTAAGCGGTGCAAGTCAAGAGCTTTTTTGAAATTTTTAATTTAGCTCTGAACAAACTTTTATTTTCTGCGTTTTTCTGTAATATACTCTTATATACTCACTTTCGATTTTTATTTTTTATTCCGAAAGTCCTGCTTTCATCGGTCGGCGGCATTCGGCGATCTGAAAATGTACGCATTTTATAAATTAAATTTGTTATGCGCATTGAAGAAACAGCTTACAAGTGTTATAATATAAGCTATGAATGAGCAGCCTTATCAGAATGCACAAAAATCTATTAGTTTTTTTTGCGCCCGTCACTCAGCAATGGGATGGGCTTGTTATTTTTTGCAGTTCTTCATATCTGCTCATAGATATAAAAATACCTCATCAAGAAATTTTAACGGAAGTGATCTATATAATGAAGGGAAAGATAATTTCTCTCTTGAAGGAAAACGGCGGCTATATGTCGGGGGAAAAGATCAGTGAAGAGCTCGGCATAACTCGCAGCGCCGTATGGAAACACATAAACAGTCTTAAAGAGGACGGATATGAGATAGATTCCGTGCGCAACAAGGGCTATATGCTCACTGCCGAGCCTGATCATCTGGACGAAGAAAAGATCCGCAGCAAGCTCGATGTATCCGCCATCGGAAAACGGCTGGTCATTTTAAAAACGGTGGATTCCACAAACGAAGAAGCGAAGCGTCTTGCACGCAGCGGCGGACAGCATGGTCTTATTGTCACTTCCGACAGCCAGACCAACGGAAAAGGACGTTTCAGCCGCAAATGGAGTTCCGGTCCTGACGGCGGACTTTATTTCAGCATACTGCTCAAGCCCGATCTGCCGCCCTCCGATATAGCATCTATCACACTTTCGGCAGGATATGCGGTCTGTCTTGCGGTGCGTGAATATACCGGTCTGGAGGCTGCTATAAAGTGGCCGAACGATATTATACTGGGCAGCAAAAAGCTCTGCGGCATCCTTACCGAAATGGCAGCTCAGAGTGACCGCATAGACTATGTGATAATCGGCATCGGCATCAACGTAAACAACCAGTCATTCCCGGAGGAGATCGCGCACAAGGCAATATCCATGCGTATGGCTCTGGGGCGTCCGATCGACCGCAGCGATTTTTTTGCCTGCGTGATAAACAAGCTTGACCGTGTTATAGGCGACTTCCTCATCAGTCTGTCCATTGACGACATTGCCCATTTCAAGACCCTCTGCGCCACTATGAACAGAACAGTCACCATTGTCCGCGCCGGTCAGGAGATAACCGGAACAGCGTGTGACGTTTCTCCCGGCGGAGAGCTTATTGTAAGGCTTGAAGGCGGCAAAGAAATAACCGTAACATCAGGAGAGGTCACGGTTCAGGGAATATATTGACATTAATAAAGCAGCGTTTCCGGCGGGATATTGTCCCGAACGGAAACGCTGTCTTTTTGTTTTTCAAATCGTATCCTCAGCTGTATCCAAGCTGATGCAGGGTAGTATCCTCCGTTACCTGCACCGTTGCTGTGGACGGCTTGTTATCGTCGATTATGGCGTATATCACGCCCGTCTTGCTGTCGGCAACAAAGGAATTCAGCATATCCTTAACGTAGCCCAATCCGCCGTACTGTATGGCGCCGCCGACAGTAAGCATCAGCGCAGCGCCCTTTTTCTTCGAGACCGGGTCCGCCATTGAAGGCAGCTTATCCGCCGTTACCGCGCCGGGATTTTCAGCGCAGACAGTGCCCGAAACCACCGAAGCATAGTATGCCTTGCAGCTGTTGGAAAGCGCGGCGGCATTTGTCTTCTGCATTTCGGCATCAGCCGCAGAAACATTGCCTACTGTTCTGTTCACCGAGCCGACCAGGCTGTTATTCGAGCCTGACGAACAGCCCGCTGCCGCAGAAAGCGAGAACGCCATTGCGCAGCTCAGACATATCGCAGCGATCCTTCTTTTCATGCCCGTATTCCTCCTTTACTTCTCGGTCAGCACATATTTTCTGCCCTGCTTTTCGGCAGTGTAAAGCTTGCTGCCTCTGGAAACATATATTTCCTCGGTCTGTACGATCTTTCCGGAATCCTTGGTGGCTGAAATAATGATAAACTTAGGATTATTGAACAGATAATTCGTTGAGGAATACTTGTTTACAGTGTAGGCATAAACGCCGTCACTGTAAAAGGTGAGCTTTGAATTGTTCTCGTTCTTGTTTCCGTCATAGTCGAACACCCTTATGGAAAGGTTGTTCTCGTCCCAGTCCTCAGGGACCTCAAAGCATATAACTCCAAAGGCGTCAGAGGGGACATCAGGCAGCTCGACCGTATTCTGTGACGGCTCAGAGGTCTGTGAGGACTCCTGAGATGTTTCAGACGGCTCCGGCTCCTGTGAGGGCTGCGGGTCTGTGCCGGGATTATAACTCTTTTCAAAGAATACGGCATTTATAAGCACATCGGTAGTGAGTCTGCCGTTATTGTACTTGAATTCTACGGCGTCTCCGTCTATCGTCACTACAAGCTTGTCGCCCTCAGACTTCCATGTGCCGGTTCCTGAAATGTCGGTAATATTGTCCTTTACTCCATAAGCGGATGCGGTGCCTGAATCGCTGAGCAGGATATTATATTCATCCCAGCCAAGCTGTTCCTTGAATTCCTTGATCTGTTCGGCAGAATAAGCCGCCGTATTGAATACGCTCTTCCACTGACCGACATATTTCTTGTCATATTCTGTCTGAGGTGCGGAGCTTTCCTCCGGCTTTGAGGACTCCTCACTCGGCTCGGAAACCTTCATTATATCACCAAGGAAGGTATCGAGAGTCATAGGTGTGCCGCTGCCTCTGTATGTTATTTCACCGCTGTCATAGTTGTAATCTATAATGTTAAGCCCGTCAACACTGGAGCCAAGCTCGCCGTAGGTAATGGCGTCCGCCACAGTAAGAGCCTCGGCATAACGCTTTCTTGCCTTCGCAGACGCATTATTCTTAGGCAGCTTGGATGTGGGAAGTCCGTGAAGCTCATCCGCAGGCGTGTTCTGGCTGATAGTGCCGTCAATGACTCCCGCATAAAGACTCTTGCATGCATCTTCAAGCTCCGCTTCAATAACAAGCGGGTCTGTTATTACGGACGCCTGCGGTTCGGAGCTTTCCTGAGAGGATTCGGGCGCGCTTGATTCTTCGGGAACAGCGCCTCTTATCTCCCCTACCGTAGTGCTGAATGCAAGCTGACTGCCCGTATGATCGGCGCCATAATATATCTGAGCGCCCTCATATACAAACGTACCTATATTCGACGCCGTTATCTTTTCTGTCATACCCGAATATGTTATAACGTCACTGACGGTAAGAGCATTTGCGGCATTCTCCCTGTCGTCGGCAGAAGCGCCGGCAGCCGGCAGTCTGGAGGGCGCAACACCGTTAAGCTTATCGGACGGGCTTGAAGCGTTAAGGTCGCCCGATGTGACAGCCGCATACATATTAAGTACAGCCATATTCAGTGAACGCGCATACTTCCTCATGGTGTCCGGATCATCGTTGTCTCCTGTGCCGGAGATCTGGTCAAGCTTATTCTTTATATCCTGACTGTTTGTTTTTTCATAGCCGGCATTGAGTGTCGCTGCCGCGTTTTCCTTATCGCCCTTTGCAAGATAGATATCCGCAAGCCTGATATACAGCTGAGCATCGTCCGGCTTGGCTTCGATAGCCTGAGTATAGCTCTTTATAGCGTCATCCGTCTTACCCTCGGAGTAATATTTGTCACCCTGAGAAACAAGCTCTTCAACATTGGTCTGAGGAGTCTGTGAAGGCTTTATGAACAGGAAATATGCTCCCACTCCGCAGCCTGCAAGAATAACCGCAATAATAAGTATGATCGCCGCTATTTTGCCGGCAGAACTTTTCCTGCGTACCGGCGCTTTCCGGCTCTGAGCCGCTGTCTGCGCTGACGGATCGTCATAATTATCACCGTAAGGCGCGCGCACTGCATTTGAGGGCATGACCACCTCTTTGGTCTGCCCCTTGGGATCAGCGGACACGGCAGGATATACGGACTGTCTGCCCAGCGGGACTGTGGCGTCCGGCTCAGGAGATATATTCTTACCCGGCTGTGTAAGCGGAAGCGTAGCGTCCGGTTCTGCGCTGAACTTTCTGCCCTGTACTCCAAGCGGAACTGTTTCATCGGGGTCAGCGTTGAATTTGCGGTTCTGCGCTCCCAGCGGAACTGTTGCATCGGGGTCAGCGTTGAATGTGCGGCTCTGCGCTCCGAGCGGAACTGTTGCATCGGGGTCAGCGTTGAATGTGCGGCTCTGCGCTCCAAGCGGAACTGTTGCATCGGGGTCAGCGTTGAATGTGCGGTTCTGCGCTCCGAGCGGAACTGTTGCATCGGGGTCAGCGTTGAATTTGCGGCTCTGCGCTCCCAGCGGGACTGTCGCATCAGGGTCAAGCACCGGTTTTGACATGGGGATAGTTGCATCCGGATCAAGCGCAGGCTTTGACATTGGGATAGTTGCATCAGGATCAAGCGCAGGCTTTGACATTGGGATAGTTGCATCAGGATCAAGCGCAGGCTTTGACATTGGGATAGTTGCATCCGGATCAAGCGGAAGTATACCTATTGGAAGTGTCGCATCATTGTCCGCATCTCCGGAATTGCGCATAGCGTCCTCTATTGAGGGCAGCGCTCCGGGAACGGCGGCTTTAGGCAGCGCTGTCTTTCCTATCGGCGGGAGAGAATCAGGGGCATTATCCTCAGGCTCGTATGGTGTTCCGCACTTGGGACAAAGTCCGTAAAACTCATCATAGACAGTACCGCATATTTTACATAGAACCATGATTTTTCCTCCTTTGGAAAAAGCTTTTTATATCCGGCAAGCCCCCTTGTTCGCGTTGATAGTTGACCCGCACCAAAAGAAACGCATCGCGGCTCTTACTATATTCCGGCCGCGGGCAGTTACATTGCCGCTTGTTTATCTGCGAACGCGAAATCGGGAGCGGCAGCTTGCCGCCGCAGGCTCTGCGCCGGCCGCCTCTCGGCGGCGGGGGGCTTTTATCGAACCGTTAGCAGGGGACGCCCTCTTGCGCAGGGCGTCCCCTCTCAAAAAACAGTCCACCGGACTG
>CADBPE010000205.1 GCA_902796475.1 uncultured Ruminococcus sp. | reverse complement strand
GCTCTGCGGCGGCAAGCTGCCGCCCCCTTGTTCGCGTTGATAGTTGACCCGCACCAAAAGAAACGCATCGCGGCTCTTACTATATTCCAACTGCGGGCAATTACATATCCGCTTGTTTATCTGTGAACGCGAAATCGGGACCGGCAGCTTGCCGGTGAAAAGGCTTGAGCGAAACTTTTGTGTTTTGGTTTTTGAATAGATATTTTTGGGCGCGGAGAACGTCATGCGCCGAATGAGGGCAGACGGTAATTGCCGTAAACCACAGTAATAAATGAGAGCGCACCGCAGATGACCGCAAAAATGCTGAAGGTTATGACGATCTTGACCTCGGACCAGCCGCTCATCTCAAAGTGATGATGTATGGGGCTCATCTTGAAAAGACGCTTGCCGTGTGTAGCCTTGAAATAAAGCACCTGCAGAATTACCGAGAACATCTCTAAAATGTAAACAAGACCTGCAAGTATCAGCATGATGGGCATATCAAGAGCAAACGCCATAGCGCACACATAGCCGCCAAGATAAAGCGAACCGGTGTCGCCCATGAATACCTTTGCCGGGTGGAAGTTCCACACCAGGAATCCAAGGCATCCGCCCGCAATAGCAGCTGCCATTATGGCAACGCCCATTCTGCTGACGTAGCTTGCAATAAGCATAAGGAATACCGAAATAAAGAAGGTGACAGAACCGTCCAGACCGTCAATGCCGTCTGTAAGGTTGGCTGCGTTTACCACACCGACAATAAGTATAGCTGCCAGCGGATAATAGAGTATTCCCAGATCAAGCATGCCGTAGAAGGGAATGAAGGTCTCTGTTTTGCCGCCGAAAAGCCCTATGGTAACAAGATAGGCAATAGCCACTACAAACTGCAGGATAAGCTTCTGCCAGGGGGTAAGTCCGAGATTCCTTTTTTTGACGGCCTTGATATAGTCGTCGATAAAGCCGATAGCTCCGAAGGCTGTCGCCATGAACATTCCTGCGAATATCTTTGCGGAGAGCAGCGGAGTCTCGTCTACACCGAAAGCATGATAAAGCAGTACGCAGCTTATGCCTGCCACAAGGCTGGCAATGATGAACATGAATCCGCCCATTATGGGAGTTCCCTGCTTTGAGTTGTGCCACGCAGGCCCTTCCTCACGAATGGTCTGTCCGAAATGAATCTTTTTAAGAAACGGCACCAGCCAGATACCAAGCAGTGCAGCAATGGCAAATGAAGCCACCGCAGCTATCGCAGTCCACAATCCCGTCATAATAAAAATCCACCTTTCATGTACCCGCCGCACCTGCGGCAATTTGTCCGTTATCCGGCAAGCCGGCATCACGACCTGTTTTTTGGCAATATCCGCAGCGGATATCCCTTTTTCCTTCTTGTCCTGTTTTCCTGAGCAGCCTGCGCTACATTATACTGTTGTCCTGATTGAAGGTCACCTTGATGACCGTAAACGGATACACCTTGGTGCCCGGCGCTACATCCTGAGTTTTCGCATAGCTGCTGCCCTCGGATGAAAGCGAACCGCTTATGCTTATATTCAGATCAAGGTCAGCAGCCATGCGGTTGACCTCGGTGAGCGTTTTATTTGAGAAGTCGGGGACCGTGATATTCGGTTCCTCCATAACGTCCTCGCCTTCCTTGGGCGGGTCGGTGTAAAGTATGACCGTACCTTCCTTTGGAATGGTGGTGTATGGCGCGGGATTCTGCGCAAGAACTATCTCTCCTGAACCGACGACCTTATATTTAAGGTGGCTCGAAGTGATAAGCGTTTCCGCATCCTTTACATTGGCGCCCACAAATGCGCCGGTAACGGTGTCAAGATTCGTAAGCTCGGCAGGAGAATATACCTTTTCAATGCCAAGATAGGGAAGTACATCGCCCAGAATGTTTCTGAAGCAGGGACCGGCGACTGCCGAACCGTAATAGTTTATCTCCGGGTCAGGGGTATCGAAATAACATATCAGAGCGATCTCCGGATCATCGGCAGGAGCGAATCCGCAGAAGGAGCCGATATAGTCATCGGTCTCGTTTCCGTCATCGTCCACTATTTTCTGAGATGTACCGGTCTTTCCGGCAATGCGGTAGCCTGCGATGTAGCCGTTGGTGCCGCCGCCGTGAAGAACGTTGTTCTGAAGCATGGTGCATACCTGCTTTGCCACGTCCTCGGAAATGGCCTGATGTCTTTCTTTTACCTCGGTAGTCTTTACGACATTGCCCTTGCTGTCGGAAATGCTCTGCACAACGTAGGGAGTGAGCAGCTTGCCCTTGTTGGCTATGGCAGCGCAGGCTGAAAGCATCTGAATGGGTGTGATCTTGAAGTTCTGACCGAATGATGCGACTGCAAGGTCGGTAAGATCCATGCCGCATACTCCGTCATGATGGAAGAAGTAGTCATCGCTTTCTCCGGGAAGATCAATGCCTGTCTTTTCCGAAAGACCGAAGGCTACATAATATTCATAGAAGGTCTCTCTGCCGAGCATGAAGCCCATCTGCATGAATGCAGGGTTGCATGAATTGCACAGAGCTTCCTCAAGAGTCTGTTCGCCGTGACCGCCGCTGAGCCAGCAGGTGATCCGTCCCGAACCCTCGAACGGGACATACGCTCCGTCACATTCAAATCTTGTATCCTTGTGTATGAGCCCTTCAGAAAGCACAGCAGACGCCGTGACCATCTTGAAAACGGAGCCGGGAATGTAGGTGTCGCTAACGCCCTTGTTTCTCCACTGTCTTGTCTGAGCCTTTGCATAGGCTTCGTCCTGTTTATCCTCTGGAAGCTTGTCAAGCTCCTCTTTTATCTTGGGATTTGCTATCTTGAACGGCTCGTTGGGGTTGAATGAATCCTCACACGCAAAGCCTAAAATAGCGCCCGTCTTTACGTTCATCATAATAGCGCAGCCGCGGTTAGCCACACGGAACTCGTCTATTGTTTCACGCACATACTTTTCCATTACGCTCTGAATGTACTCGTCAATGGTAAGCGTCAGATTATAGCCGTCAACAGCGTCGATCTTCTGCTCGTTGTCAAAGGGCATCTCTCCGCCTACGGCATTCCGTGCGCTGATGAGCCTTCCCGATTTGCCTGTAAGGTACTCGTCATACTGGTATTCAACACCGGAAAGTCCCTGACTGTCTGCACCGACAAATCCCAGAACGTCCGCAAGAAAATTATCGTTAGAATAATAGCGCTTGTAGTTCTCTATGGTATCCACAATGCCCGAAACGCCGTCATCTCTCAGCTTCTGGCAAAACTCCAGAACTCGGTCCTTCACGTCCGTGTCTACCTTTGTTTTTACAACGGAATAGAAATTGTTTTCGTGAGTCTGTTCAAGCAAAGTGTTATAATCGACTTTAAGTATCTCCGAAAGACCCTTGGCGATCGTCTCGCGGTCCTCGTCGCTTTTTATGCTGGCAGGCTCCAGCACTATGTCCCACACGGTAATGCTCTGCGCAAGGATGTTGCCGTTCCGGTCAAAAATGCTTCCCCGCTTTGCAGGAAGCAGCGTGTCCGAAAGCTGTTGGTCTACCGCCCTGTGCTGCAGGTCTTCTGCCTGAAAGGTCTGCAAATACAGCAGTCTTGCCGCCACCAGACCGAAGCCTAAAACTATGATTATGAACATCACCCATATCGACCGTGTCCAAAGCTTTGCAGAAGCTCCTTTTTTTGCCATAAATACACCCCAATCAATATTGAAAATTGCCGTGACCGCACAAAGCGCCGGCTCGTTTTTCCTTTTTCTGTTTTCTTTTATTAGACAAAATCGGGTGTCTGCGCCAAAAGAGCCAGACATACGCTGACTCCTTTATTACATCCACCCTTGAAACAGCGGGATCCTCCGCAATACGGAGCGATCTCCATATATGTTTATTTACAGATCGTCACCCTTATGATTCAGAACCTGCCATATTGAGAATATTCTCAGATATGGAATGCTTTTCCCAGACGGCTGAGGAACGATTCCTTGCCGTCGCCTCTTATCACGTTGCCCTTGTCGCCGTTTGTAAGAGGTACAAACTCCTTCTGACTGGCATTGGCCTTAGTCATGCCCAGCTTGGTCTCGGCATACTCCTGAACGAATTCATCCGTCAGCTTTCTGTCGATCTTGAGCTGGTACTGCGCCGCAAGGTTTTCCTGATTCTCAAGCACCAAATTTGCCTCATGTATCTGCTCATTCAGTTCGTTGATGACCACGTTGTTTCTCAGTACGAATATACCTACTGTTGCCGCTATGGAAACTATAAGCCCCACTGCGATCATTCTCGGAAAATTAAGCTCCTTTTTCTTTGGCGTTTCAAGACGTCCGGTATCCAGCCTGACGACATTTGCCTTTAAAGCCCCCGATGCAGCTTTATCATTCTTATTTCCGGGCATTCTTGACGGCTCCGGCTCAAATAATGAAAGATCATAAGCGAGTCCGCTTTGCTTGCTCGACATTTGTTTATTACTCCCTTCAAAAACATACATTAATTATATATATGCAGTTATTATTTATTTTATCTTTTCGCAGCAGCGAAGCTTGGCGCTTCTGCTGCGCGGATTCTCTGCAAGCTCCTGCTGTGAAGCTTCGCAGGGCTTTTTCAGAACAAGCCTTGCCTGAGGCGTTTTGCCGCACACGCACACCGGAAAATCCTTCGGGCAGGTACAGCCTGTACACCATGACGCCATCCTCTGCTTTACCAGTCTGTCCTCCAGTGAGTGGAAGGTTATGACCGAAAGTCTGCCGCCCCTGCGCAAATGCTCAAAAGCTCTGTCCAGTCCAAGGGAAAGCCTGTCAAGCTCGCCGTTGACCGCTATCCTGAGCGCCTGAAAGGTCTTGCGGGCAGGATGCTTGTCATGGCGTTTTGCCGCAGGATAAGCCGACTTGACGATCTCTGCAAGCTGCAGCGTTGTGGTTATCGGCTCCTTCTGTCTTTCTCTTTCGATCGCTCTGGCGATATTCCTTGCAAATTTTTCCTCGCCGTAGGCAAACAGTATATGCGCAAGCTCCTGATACGACAATGTATTCACCAGATCAGCAGCCGTAGCTCCGCTCTGGCTCATGCGCATATCAAGCGGCGCATCATAGTGATAAGAAAACCCACGGTCTGCGCTGTCAAGCTGGTGGGATGAAACTCCTATATCAAGAAGTACTCCGTCAAGCTCATTTTCGCCCGTCTGCGCAAGCACCGACGGTATCTCCGAGAAATTCGACTGCACGATCTTTACGTTTGTATTGTCCGCAAAGCGTTCCTTCAGAACGGCAATAGCGTCAGGGTCCTGATCCACACAGATCAGTGTTCCCGAACCGAGCCTTCTGAGTATCTCAGCGGAATGTCCTCCGCCTCCCGCAGTGCCGTCCAGATATACTCCGCCGGGCTGCACGTTCAGGGAGTCTATGGTCTCATCCAGCAAAACCGGTTTGTGTGAAAACTCCATATAGCACCGTCCTAAATATCGTACATACTCATTATCTCAAGCACTTGACTTTCTGAGATATCGCTATTATACTTATTCCAGCGGTCCAGATCCCAGATCTCCACTCTTGTACCTGTACCGATGATCATAACGTCCTTGTCGAGGTGGGCATGCTCTCTCAGAAGCTGAGGGATAAGCACTCTGCCCTGTTTATCGGGCACCATTTCGGCAGCGCTTGAAAAGAAAAAGCGCCGGATATCCTTAGCCTGACCGGACGGCAGGGCGCAGATCTTTCTGCCAAGTTCCTCCCAGCCCGCAGCCGAAAGGACCATTATACATTCATCTGTTCCCTTAGTGGCATAAAAGACTTCACCAAGCTCCTCACGGAACTTGGCGGGCATAATGACACGGCCCTTCGTGTCGATATTATGTTGATAAGAACCCATCAACATACTGCTACCATATGGGGGAGCGGCGACATTTTTCTCCATGATGCGCCACTTCCTACCACCTTTCACCACTTTATGTAAATTATTATATTCTATTATTTTTAAAATTTCAAGTTATCTGCAAGAATTTATCAATGAAATTACACGTTTTACAGAGAAAATTCATCACTTTCCGATATATCTCAAAAACATAAAACAATTGTTCGATAGAATTTAAGCGGACTTGAAAAAATTATACTATTTGTATATTATTTGACGCTGATTTATCCTATTTGTAAAATATACATTCTTATTCATTCGATTATGCAAAATATTCATTTCGTATTTTTTACTTTGCGCTCACTTTACTCTTCTGCTTCTGCGCAGTCAAGAGTATCGTCATCTGCCATTTCGCACAGCTTGTTAATGGTTATCACAAATTCGCGCAGGCGCGCATATATGTCAATCGTATTTTATATTAATGCGTAAAGAATAAACCGATGGAGCGAAGTGCTTCATCGGCTTTTTGTTAATCGTTTACTGCAATAAAGCGGTTTATCTCAGGCAGACGTTCGGTAGCGTCTTTGACGCCGAGCTTGTAAATTTCTTCAAGCATTTCGGGATCCTTACAGCTTCGCTTTATATTTATGGGCTTTGAAGGCTGTATTATGATGGCTCTTCCGGCATTCTGCTCACTGTAACAAAGTTCACGCTGACGGTTATATACCTTCGGACGGTTGACCATTGCCTCCACAAGTCTGGGATACGATTTGTAACGGTGTCTGAGATAGATCAGCGGAAAATCAGGCTTGTCCTTTTTCACATATCCGGCGTCACGGGTGAGAACTGCTATATTTCTTGTTATGCCGTCGCTGATGGCCTTATCTATTGGTATAGGAGAGGCGACTCCGCCGTCGAGGAGCTTTCTGCCCTTGTATTCGACAATGTTGGATACTACCGGAAGTGAGCAGCTGGCTATGAGCGGGCGCATATCCTGAGTAAGCCCCTTGCTGTCAAAAAATACGGCTTCGCCTGTTTCTACATCGGTAGAGCATGTAAAAAGCTTCATGGTGGTGCGGTCAAATTCCTCATAGTCAAAGGGTATCAGCTCTTTTGCAAGCTCTCCGAAAATAAAGTCATAACCGAAAAGACAGCCGGTTTTTCTCAGGTTCCTCAGACTGCAGTAGCGTTTGTCGAAGGAATATTCGGTGTATATGCGATAGCTGCGTTTTATCTGCTTTGAAAGATACGACATAGCATTGCATGCGCCGGCAGAAACAGCGTATGTTACAGGTATATAAATATCATTGCGGCAGAGAACATCAAGCACACCTGCAGTGTAGGCGCCTCTGTTGCCTCCGCCCTCAAGTATAAGACCTATACACATACGACCTCCGCTCCTTTATAAAAAGCTGCGCCGTCCGAGCGTTATCCGGACTGCAATATATAGTATATTATTTTTTATCACAATATATATAAACAATTTTTTAATAAACATATAATTCTTTATGAAAGAATTATGTGCAATTTGATTATTCAAAGTCTTTGCAAAAATTCGAGTGGATTTGAATGAGTGAATTATGAACAGTAATTTTCCGATGTGTTTCCGGTCAGCTTATCTGTCAGCGCAGGAACGGGAGCGGCAGGCTGCCTGTTGACGCTTTGAGCGCAGCTTTTGATTTTTTATTCATGGAAAGTTGGCTTAAACATTGCAAAAATCCCGCAAAAAGCTTTTATATCGTAAAAAAATGTGTTATAATATAGTATTATATCCATATTATCGCAGAGGAAAGCTAAAAAACAGCTGCTTTCCGGGAAACAGGAGAGGAGAATTTATTAAATGTCTGAAATTGAAAAAAGAGAGATATGCGAAGGCGTTGAGTTCTGGTGTGTACGGGATGACCGCTTTAAAGCAAGCCGGCTCAGCGTGAACCTCTATACTCCGCTGAACCGTTCGACGGCTGCGGCAAATGCGCTGCTTTCATGGGTGCTTACACGCTCATGCCGCAGGTATCCCGATATGACCTCGCTCGCAAGAAAGCTCAATGATCTTTACGGCGCAGCGCTCTATCCCTCTATCCGCAAAGCGGGCGACTATCAGATCATTTCCATATCATCGTCCGCCATTGACGACCGCTATACACTGAACGGAGAATCGGTGTCCTCAGAGCTTGCAGAACTGCTGTGCTCTATCATATTTGACCCGAAGCTTGTCAACGGTCACTTTGACGATGAGGACGTTGAGCAGGAGCGCCGCCAGCTTTTAGAGGAGATCGACGGAGAATACAACGATAAACGCGCCTACGCCCTGAAGCGCTGCCGTGAGATAATGTGCCGTGATGAGCTTTATTCCATAGGCAGATGCGGCAGCCGTGAGGACGTTGAAGCACTCGAACATGAAAGCATCGCCGCAGCATGGAAAAGACTTCTTGATAATTCAAAGATAATCATAATGATGCTCGGCAACGCCGACTCCGAAAAAGCCTTCAAAAGCTTTTCGTCATTCTTCGCGGACAAGCCCAGAAAATTCAGGAAGCTGACTGCGACAGTTCCCGCTGTGCATGAAGTAAGGCGTGTGGTGGAAACGGACGAGATAGCGCAGTCCAAGCTGGTCATGGGTTATCGCTGCAAGCTTCCCGCTACAACAAGGGAGCATATTATAAGCAAGCTTATGTGTACCGTACTTGGCGGCACACCGACCTCAAAGCTCTTTGAAAACGTCCGTGAAAAGCAGAGTCTGTGCTATTACTGCGCCTCGGCTATAAACAATCACAAGGGCATTATGAGTATAGACAGCGGAGTTGAGACCAAGAATATAGAAAAAGCCGAAAAGGCGATAACCGAGCAGGTGGAGCTGCTGAAAAACGGCGTCATTTCTGATGATGAGCTGCTTTCTGCAAAGCTTGCCATGAAAAACGCATTTGTGTCTATTATGGACGGTCTTTCCGGTATTGAAGGATTCTATCTGTTGGATGCCGTGAGCAGCTGCAGCTATACCCCCGCAGAGGGCGCTGAAATAGTTGACAGCATCACCCGTGAAGAGATCACCTCGCTTGCATCATACATCAAGCTCGATACGGTGTTCTCACTGGTAGGCAACTGATGAAAGGAGAATGCTGCAATGATTTTTGAAGAAATAAGGAACGACCGCTTAGGTGAAAAATACTATACCGTTAAACACAGCTCAGGACTTCGGATACTTGTTTGCCCCAAGGAAGGGTTTCGATCGACTTATGCGGTCATCGGCACACTTTTCGGCTCTATAAACAAGGAGTTCATACACAACGGCAAAAGGGTCACGGTCCCGGACGGTACCGCCCATTATCTTGAACACAAGCTTTTTGAGAGCGAGGACGGCGACGCCTTCAAAAGATACTCCAAAACAGGCGCCTCAGCCAATGCTTACACCGGCTTTGACAAAACCTGCTATCTTTTCAGCAGCACCGAACAGTTTGAGGAATCGCTGGAAATTCTTTTCGACCTGATACAGTCGCCCTATTTTACACCCGAAACGGTAGCCAAGGAACAGGGTATCATCGGTCAGGAAATAAAAATGTACGACGACAGCCCCGAATGGAGGATCAACATGAACCTTCTTCAGGCGATGTATCAGAAACACCCGCTGAGAATAGATATCGCAGGCACCGTTGAATCCATTGCCGAGATCACGCCTGAGATACTTTATGAGTGCTACAACAGCTTTTACAATCTGAACAACATGGTTTTTGCGGTTGCCGGAGATGTTGACCCCGAAAAGGTACTGGAGGTCGCCGACCGTATGCTCAAGCCGAATGCTCCCGTACAGACCGAAAGCATCTTCCCGGAGGAACCCTATGAAGTGGGCGAAAAATATGTAGAGCAGATACTTCCTGTGTCTGTCCCGCTGTTTGCGCTGGGCTTCAAGGATAAGGCGGAACTTCGCTACGCTACCGATAAAGAACTGCTCTGTACCTGCATTATACAGGAAGCCTTTGCCGGCGAAGGCTCTGCGCTTTACCGTGATCTTCTGGACAAAAAATATATAAATTCCTCGTTCTATCTTGAATACAGCTCCGGTCTGGGCTACGGATATTTTTCTTTCCAGGGCGAAACAAGATACGCAAAAGAGGTAAGCGAAACTATAAAAGAAGCCGTAAAGAAGCTGCATGAAACAGGCATTTCTCCGGAGGATTTTGAGAACGCCCGCCGCTGCATCTACGGCAGGATGATACGCTCGTTAGACCGTCCCTCGTCCATTGCTTCCGACATGATGGAAAACGTATTTACAAACAGAAGCTTATATAACTGCTTCGATATCTTCTCGGAGATAACCCTTGATGAAGTCAACGAACGGCTTAAACATCACCTCGACCCGGACAACTGCTGTCTTTCCGTGATAAAAGCGATCACGGATGTGACCTGAGCGGCATTCCGAACGGAGGTTTGCATATAAAATGTATAACGTTCAGTTTCCCGGTCTGGGCATTTCAATGACTATCGACTCGATAGCATTTTCCATCGGAGATTTCAAGGTGTACTGGTACGGCATTATCATCGGCATCGGCTTTGTGCTTGCCCTGCTTTTTGCGCTGCGAAATCTCAAACGCTTCGGCATAAAAGCGGATGGTTTCATCGACTGCGTTCTTGCCGGTCTTGTTTTCGGCATCATCGGCGCAAGACTTTTCTATGTGATATTCCGCTGGGATTACTACGCTCAGCACCTCGACGAGCTTTTTGCCGTACACAACGGAGGACTTGCCATTTACGGCGGCGTCATAGGCGCGCTCGTAAGCGGCTGCATCGTGGCAAGGATAAAGAAGCTGCCCATTCCGGCGGTGCTTGATATTACCATGATGGGCTTTCTTATCGGTCAGGGAATAGGCCGCTGGGGAAATTTCTTCAATCAGGAAGCATTCGGAACTGCCACCGACCTGCCCTGGCGAATGGTAAGCGAAAACACCGGCGGCGTGGGAGTGCATCCGTGTTTCCTGTATGAATCGCTGTGGTGCCTGCTGGGATTTTTCCTGCTGTGGATGTTCAGCCGCCGTTTCCGCAGATATGATGGTCAGATATTCCTGCTTTATATGGTGTGGTACGGCATTGAAAGAATGATAGTTGAGGGTCTGCGCACCGACAGCCTTTACACACCGTTCCTTGGACTTCGTGTATCTCAGGTGATAGCTGCCGTTACTGCACTGACAGGTATTGTTCTGCTCATCGTGTTCCGCAAAAGAACGTACAAGGCAGTCGATCATATTGATGACGATAACGCATCAGAAAACGAGGCTCCCGTAAATGCAGACGCTGAAGAAACGCAGGCTCCCGAAGCGGCAGAATCCGGCGAAAGTACCGCAGACAAGGCTCAGGGACCGGACGAAAGCAAAACCGAAAGCAAGGACGAGTCTTGAAGGCTCATCCATAAATAAACGATAATAAAAACAAAGGAGAATCCGACATGGCTATCGTGATCAGCGGAAAGGAAGTTTCCGCAAAGGTAAGAGCAGACGTAAAAAAAGAATGTGACGAGCTGAAGGCTAAGGGCATAGCTCCCGGTCTTGCCGTCATAATCGTAGGCGATGACCCCGCTTCAAGGGTGTACGTCAACAACAAAAAGAAAGCGTGCGCAGACGTGGGCTTTGTTTCGGAGGAATACGCTCTGCCCGCAGAAACAACTCAGGAGGAGCTTATGGCTCTTATAGACAAGCTCAACAGCCGTCCTGAGATCAACGGCATACTCTGCCAGCTTCCTCTGCCGAAGCATCTTGATGAAAAAGCGGTCATCAACGCTATCTCACCCATCAAGGATGTTGACGCTTTCCATCCCTCAAACGTGGGCAGAATAATGATCGGTGACTATCATTTTCTGCCATGTACTCCGGCAGGCGTTATGGAGCTGATACATTATGCCGGCATAGACGTCAGCGGAAAAAGCTGCGTCGTGATCGGCAGAAGCAATATCGTCGGCAAGCCTATGGCAATGCTTCTCATGCACGAGAACGGCACAGTAACCGTTTGTCACACCAAGACAAAGAATACCGCCGAGCTTTGCCGCAGCGCAGACATCATTATTGCATCTGTCGGCAGACCTAAATTCCTTACCGCCGATATGGTCAAGGAGGGCGCAGTTGTCATAGATGTGGGCATAAACCGTGACGAAAACGGCAAGCTCTGCGGAGATGTTGACTACGAGCCTGTGGCTGCCAAGGCTTCATATATCACGCCTGTTCCCGGAGGAGTAGGTCCCATGACGATAGCCATGCTTATGAAGAACACGCTCATGGCTGCAAAGATACAGAACGGTCTGGCATAATGAATGTCAAGGTAAGGGGCATACCTTAAAACTGCCCTGATGTATCAAGGAGGGAAATGCTATGATGAAAATACCGTTTTCTCCGCCCGATATAGGCGAGGAAGAAATAAGAGAGGTCGCCGACACCCTGAGAAGCGGCTGGATAACGACCGGACCCAAAACGAAAAAATTTGAAAATCAGCTCACGGCATACTGTATGAGCGACAAAACGGTATGTCTGGACTCATGTACCTCTGCGCTGGAAATGACCCTCAGACTTTTAGGCGTTAAAAAGGGCGACGAGGTCATCGTGCCGGCATACACATATACGGCTACCGCAAGCGCCGTTTGTCATGTCGGGGCAAAGCCTGTTATGATAGACTGCGCGCCCAATTCGATACAGATGGATTATGACAAGCTTCCTTATCTCATAACCACCAATACAAAGGTCATAATCCCCGTAGATGTGGGCGGCGTTCCCTGCGACTATGACAGGATATACGATATTGTAAAGGCAAAGAAGCATTTGTTTGTGCCTCACAGTCCGCTTCAGGATGCTTTTGACAGGATAATCATTCTTGCTGATGCCGCACATTCATTAGGCGCAAGGCGCGGCTTTACCAAAACAGGCTGTCTTGCGGACTTTACTGCATTTTCATTTCATGCGGTGAAGAATCTCACAACAGGCGAAGGCGGAGCTGTCACATGGCGAAAGCACCCGAACATAGACAGCGACGATCTTTACAAGAAGTTCATGCTCATCACTCTCCACGGACAGACAAAGGACGCTCTTTCAAAAACACAGATGGGTTCATGGGAGTATGACATAATAGCTCCTTTCTACAAGTGCAATATGACGGATATCATGGCGTCCATCGGCATTGCACAGCTTGACCGGTTCCCGGCTATGCTCAGGCGCAGAAGAAGGCTCATCGAATATTACAACCGGGAGCTGTCCGATCAGAGCGTATCCATGCTCCAGCACTATTCCGACAAGGAGAAGCTTGCTTCAAGCGGACATCTTTATCTTGTCAAGCTCATGTGGCAGGAGGAGGAATACCGCAACGAAGTGATAAGGCGCATGGCTGAAATGGGCGTTGCCACTAACGTACACTATAAGCCCCTGCCGATGCTTACCGCATATAAGAGCATGGGCTACGACATAAACGATTTCCCGAATGCCTATGATATGTACAAGAACGAGATCACACTGCCGCTTTACTCAAAGATGACCGATGACGAAGCGATGTATGTAATGGAGTGCTTCAAACGTGCCATTGCGGAATGATGTGGCTTTGCCCCATCTTTCCTTCGGGAAGATGGGGGAGTGACAGTAAAATATAACACAAACGCCGGATCCCTGAGTTTGGAGAGAACTCAGGGATCCGGCGCTTTTAGGAGGAATGTATATGAAGTAAAGTTATAAACTGCTTTATATCCGACGTCAACGCTCATGCCGACAGACGGGCGGGGAGTATTTAGACCCATCTGCCGGAGTTCGTTGTAGGAGGATGTATTACAATAACTTGTTATCAATGTTAAATGCCCGTTATTCAAAATAGAACAGCTCTTCAAATTTTTTGTCGAGAGCTATACATATCAGCAGTGCCAGCCTTGCGCTGGGACAGAACTGATTGTTTTCGATAGAACTTATTGTCTGGCGGGAAACTCCCACCATTTCGGCAAGATCGCCTTGCGAGATCCTTTTTTCCGCCCGGGCGACTCTCAGACGGTTCTGAAATACGATATCATTCATAGCCCATGCACCAAAATGAACATTACGGTGCAAAATACAGCCGCAAGACCTGTCCCGATCCCTGCTATAAGATAAAAGGGCTTCCTGATATTCTTATACTGATACAGGAATGTGGTGCAGAGATATGCCGTTATTATCGTAACAAATTCGTAGAATGGCTCACGGTGCAAAGCCTTGTAAACGCTGAACACCAGACAAAGAATACCGACAACAACAGCGCCTATACCAAAAGATGAACTGTATACCCGCTGTTCCCTTTCATCAAGAGAATTGCGGTTCATTTGTTTGTTCTTTTCAAGAATTTCTTTTTTGTCCATCTGAAAAGACCTCCGGTGAAGCTGTGCGCCGTTGTTTTTTCTTTGTGAATATATAGTATCATATACTT
>CADBPE010000204.1 GCA_902796475.1 uncultured Ruminococcus sp. | reverse complement strand
GGCGCTTACTATGTAAACGCAAGATGGCTGGGCGGCATGCTCACCAACTTCACAACCATCCGCCGCAGGATCGAGAGACTCAGACAGCTCCGCACAATGGAAACTGACGGTACCTTCGATCTTCTCCCCAAGAAGGAAGTAATCAAGCTCAACCTTGAGATCGAAAAGCTTGAGAAGTTCCTCGGCGGCATCAAGGACATGAAGGAGATCCCCGGCGCTCTCTTCATCGTAGACCCCAGAAAGGAAAGAATCGCAGTAGCAGAGGCTAAGAAGCTCGGTATTCCGATCGTTGCTATCGTAGATACCAACTGCGACCCTGACGAGATCGACTATGTTATCCCCGGCAACGATGACGCTATCCGCGCAGTAAAGCTCATTTCCGGAGCTATCGCAAACGCTATCATCGAGGGCAACGAGGGCAAGATGGGCGCAGCAGCAGCTGAGGCAGCAGAGGCTGAGGAAGAAGCTGCAGAATAATCTAATATATTCCTGCATAACAGAATACCCGCATTCACTGCGGGTATTTTTTAAGAAAAAATAAGAAATACGGAGGTAAGTATCATGGCTTTTACAGCACAGGATGTAAAGACACTCAGAGAGAGAACAGGCTGCGGCATGATGGACTGCAAGAAGGCTCTCACACAGGCAGACGGAGATATGGATAAGGCTATTGACGTTCTCAGAGAGCAGGGCCTTGCAAAGGCTGCCAAGAAGGCTTCAAGGATCGCAGCAGAGGGCGTAGCTTTCGCTATCACAAACGACGACTGCACCGCAGGTGTTGCAATAGAGGTAAACGCAGAAACAGATTTCGTTGCCAAGAACGCAGATTTCCAGGCTTTCGTAAAGACTGTTGCTCTTACAGTTATGAACCAGAAGCCCGCTACGATCGAGGAGCTCCTCGCTATCAAGGCTGACGGCATGGAAATGACAGTTTCAGAGCTTCTTCAGGAGAAGATTCAGACTATCGGTGAGAACATCATCATCCGTCGTTTTGTACGCTTTGAAGGCAGAGTTGCAACATATATCCACATGGGCGGCAAGATCGCTGTTATGGTCAAGTTCGACACAGATGCAGCTCTCAGCGATGAGTTTATGACTTACGCTAAGGATATCGCTATGCAGATCGCTGCTGCTTCTCCTGCATATCTCAACAGAGATCAGGTTCCCGCAGAGGTTCTTGAGCATGAGAAGAAGATCATGACCGAGCAGGTCATGAACGAGGGCAAGCCCGAGGCTATCGCTCAGAAGATCGTTATGGGCAAGATCGGCAAGTACTACGAGGAGTGCTGCCTTGTAGATCAGGTATTCGTTAAGGACAGCAAGCTCAAGGTAAAGGATTATACAGCTCAGACAGCTAAGGCTCTCGGCGGCAAGATCGAGATCGTTGATTTTGTTCGTTATGAGAAGGGCGAAGGCCTTGAGAAGCGTTCAGATGACTTCGCAGCTGAAGTTGCAAGCATGGTAAAATAATGACGGGTAAGATCTTCCTGTCTTAAGCATTCAAAAAACAGAGGATAGTCCGCACGGACACCCTCTGTTTTTTATATAATAACGAAAACAGCAATAAAAACAACAGCTCCCTTGATAATAACAACAATTAAAAGAAAATTCACAGAATCCGCTTTACTTTGATTGTCGGATATAGTAAAATAGAATAAAATAATATAAACAACAGGAGTGTGTGAATATTATGACGCCTAAATACAAAAGAGTTCTTCTGAAGCTCAGCGGAGAATCCCTTGCGGGTGCAGAAAAACACGGCATTGATTTCGATACGGTGCTGAGTTTTTGCAAACCAATAAAGAAGCTTAACGAAATGGGTGTGGAGGTCGCCATAGTAGTCGGCGGCGGAAACTTCTGGAGAGGCCGTTCAAGCGGCAAAATGGACAGAACAAGAGCTGACCATATGGGAATGCTGGCAACCGCTATAAACGCTCTGGGCGTGTGCGATGCTCTTGAGCAGCTTGGTCTTGAAGTAAGGGTGCAGACCGCTATATCTATGCAGCAGGTGGCTGAGCCTTACATAAGGAACAGAGCTATCCGTCACCTTGAAAAGGGAAGGATACTGGTTTTCGGCTGCGGCACAGGCAACCCGTTCTTCTCGACTGATACGGCAGCTTCTCTGAGAGCCGCTGAGATCGATGCTGATATTATACTCAAGGCAACAATGGTTGACGGCGTGTATGACAGCGACCCGAAGATCAATCCCGACGCCAAAAAGTATGACAGGATCACCTTCCAGGAGGTCCTTAACAATGACCTAAAGGTAATGGACAGCACCGCTGCGGCTATCTGCAAGGATAACCACCTGCCAATTATCGTATTCAGCCTCGATGATCCCGAAAATATCGTGAAAGCGGTATGCGGCGAAAACGTAGGTACACTTGTGGTTCAGGAATGAGCATCTGAAACCGAGCTATCATTAATATTGATAATATATAAAACGGAGGTACTACAATGGACACGTTGATAAAACACACAGGCGAAAAAATGGAAAAGACAGTGCAGCACCTGGAAACTGAATTTTCCGAGATCAGAGCAGGCAGAGCAAATCCGGCTGTTCTCGACAAGATAAGGATCGACTATTATGACACTCCTACGGCTATCAACCAGCTGGCAGCCATATCTGTTACAGAGGCAAGGACTCTCACGATTCAGCCCTGGGATGCTTCTGTGCTTCGCAAGATAGAGAAGGCTATACAGACCTCTGACATCGGCATTAACCCGCAGAATGACGGCAAGATCATCAGAATGGTTTTCCCGCCGCTGACTGAGGACAGACGTAAGGAGATAGTTAAGGATATCGCCAAGATGGGCGAGGAGGCTAAGGTCGCAGTGCGCTCTATCAGACGTGAGTCTATGGAAAAGCTCAAGGCTATGAAGAAGAAGAGCGAGATAACCGAGGACGATCAGAAAACAGGCGAGAAGAAGATCCAGGATATCACCGACAAAAATATCAAGACTATCGACAGTCTTACCGAGAAGAAGCAGAAGCAGATCATGGAGATCTGATCATTTACAGAATAAAAATATCTGTCCTGTATGCCGGACGGTGTGCAGGGCAGACTATAATATTGAAAGCTTTGCCGACAGGCAGGGCAGAAGCTCTCCGATAATGATCTGAGAAATGATACAGGGAGGATCTGTGTTATTTCTCAGTTATTATTAAATGAGGTGGTACTATGTTAACGGATAAAAAACTGTATATACCGGAGCATGTCGGCATAATTATGGACGGCAACGGCAGATGGGCAAAAAAGAGAGCCATGCCAAGGTCGGTAGGACACACCTACGGCGCCAGAACATTCAAGAAGATCACCCGTTACATAAGCAAGTGCGGGGTAAAATATCTCACGCTGTACGCTTTTTCTACCGAGAATTGGAAGAGACCTCTTGAAGAGGTAAATGCGCTGATGAAAATTTTCCGTCAGTATCTTATAGATTCCCTTACCGATTTCCGTGATGATGATATTAAGGTGGTTTTCATCGGAGACCGCTCGGCTTTTGCTAAGGATATTATAGATCTCATAAACGAAACCGAGGAGGTAGCCAAGGACAGAAAGGGTATGCAGCTGAATATAGCTATGAACTACGGCGGCAGAGCAGAGATACTTACAGCGGTAAAATCTTTGTGCGAGGACGTCAGGAACGGCAGTGCAGATATATCTTCTATCACCGAGGAGGATATTTCGCGCAGGCTTTATACGGCCGGTCAGCCGGATCCGGATCTGATAATCCGTACAGGCGGCGAACACAGACTGAGTAATTTTATGCTGTATCAGGCGGCTTACGCTGAATTTTATTCCACCGAAACACTCTGGCCTGATTTTGACGAGGAAGAATTTGACAAGGCTATAATTGAATTCAACAAGAGAAGCAGACGGTTTGGGGGTGTGTGAATGGGCAAACGGTTCCTTGCGGCTGCGATCGGCGTTCCAATGATATTTGCGGTTGTATTTTTGGGGAAGGATCTGCCGATACTGTTTGATATAGCGGTCGCTATTATATGCGTTATATCTACCGGAGAATTTATTAGCGCTGTCAAAGAATTAAAGACATTTCAGCTCAGTATACCGTCGCTTGTTTTTGCGGCGGCATATCCTATGCTCCTGACATACGGCTATGCGCTTCCGGTCTGCTTTGTATATTCCGGAGTAATGCTTTCGATGATCGTGTTCTGTCATAAGAAAATAACCTACAAGGATCTTGCATATATTTATGCTATGACTATGATAATCACGGTCGCTTTGTCCACAATAGTTATGATGAAGAATATGTATCCGGATCGTGCTTCGTTTTACTTCCTTATGGCGCTCGGCACCCCTTGGATGGCAGATATCGGAGCTTTTTTCGCAGGCACGTTTCTCGGCAGACACAAGCTTTGTCCGGAAATAAGCCCCAAAAAGACAGTCGAAGGCGCCGTAGGCGGAGTGCTGTTCTGTATAGGCGCTTCATGCTTCCTTTCGTGGCTGCTGCCTATAATAGTATACGGAAGTCCTGCAAATGTTAATTATGTATATGTGATCTGTATGTCCTTTATCGGTTCCTTCCTTTCTATTATTGGCGATCTCAGCTTTTCTATCGTAAAAAGGAATTTCAATATCAAGGACTACGGCAGCATACTTCCGGGTCACGGCGGCTTTCTTGACCGTTTTGACAGCGTGATCTTCGTTGCGCCGTTTATGTATGTTTTCATAACGTACTTTCCTATTATAATATAAACTTTGAAAATCAACGCTCATGCAGAGCTGCTGTCAAGGCGGCTCTGCTGAAAATTTCTCACAGAAAATCAAACGGAGGTGTATTGCAATGACCGGTAACATCACGGTTTTAGGCTCCACAGGCTCTATCGGCGTACAGACATTGGACGTAGCCAGAATGCATGGTATAAAGGTAAGCGCCCTTACAGCCAACAGGAGCATTGATCTTTTAGAAAAGCAGGCAAGAGAGTTTTGTCCGAAAATGGTGGCAGTGCTTGATCCGGACTGCGCCAAAAAGCTGAAAATAGCCCTTTCGGATACGGATATTGCCGTTTACAGCGGAGAAGAGGGAATAAAAGAAGCAGCCCGCTGTCCGGGCGCAGACACTGCCGTTAATGCCATTGTCGGTGTTGCCGGACTAATGCCTACGCTTGAAGCTGTTGCTGCCGGCAAGGATCTTGCACTTGCAAATAAGGAAACTCTTGTAGCGGGCGGCAAGGTAGTCAGCAGAGCCATAGAAAGCAAGGGTGTGAAGCTGTATCCTGTGGACAGCGAACATTCTGCGGTTTTCCAGTGTCTTCAGGGCAATCCGAAGAAGGCTCTGAAAAAGGTCATTCTTACCGCATCAGGCGGTCCGTTCTACGGACGCACCAAGGAGCAGCTTCGTGACGTTACACTGAAGGACGCTCTCAAGCATCCGAACTGGAGCATGGGTCAGAAAATAACCATAGATTCCGCCACAATGATGAATAAGGGTCTTGAAGTGATAGAGGCGTCATGGCTTTTCGGTGTGCCTGATGAGGGTATAGACGTTCTTATCCACCGTGAGAGCATCGTACACTCTATGGTGCAGTATATGGATAATTCCGTGATTGCGCAGCTCGGTGTTCCGGATATGAGAATACCCATACAGTATGCACTTACATACCCCGAAAGGCTCGAATCACCTGTAAAGGAACTTGACTTGTCAGAAATTGCGGCGTTGACATTCGCAAAGCCTGACTATGAAACATTTGAATGTCTTGCGATTTGCCGTAAAGCTTTACGGCTTGGCGGACTTTATCCTGCCGTAGTGAATGCCGCAAATGAGGCTGCGGTGTCTCTCTTTATTCAGGGAAAGATCGGCTTTTTGCAGATACCCGAAGCGGTAGGACGCGCGCTGACTGATTTTGACGGCAACAAAGACGAGTTTACCCTTGAGGATATTCTTGAAGCCGACAGGATCACCAGAGCGAGGATCCTTACTGCGTGAAAAACAGCATTTTTTATAGGAGATGATTCACATAGAAGGCGTATTACTGACGATAATAGGAATACTTTTGTTTGAACTGATAATCTTTCTGCATGAGCTTGGGCATTTCATGACAGCAAAAAAATTCGGCGTGAAGGTGAATGAATTTGCTCTCGGCATGGGTCCGAAGATAATCAAGTTCCGGAAGGGCGAGACCTTGTATTCGCTCAGACTTTTTCCGATAGGCGGCTTCTGCTCTATGGAGGGCGAGGACGGCGAAAGCGATGACGCCCGCTCATTCGGCAAAAAAAAGGTCTGGCAGAGGATGATAATAGTCGTCGCCGGCGCAGTTATGAATATTATTCTCGGCTTTGTGCTGATGATGATAACTCTTATACCGGCGCATCTTTTCGCTACAAATACCATTGCCGGCTTTTCTGAGGTGAACGAATCTTCTCAGTATCTCAAGGCGGGCGACGAGATCAAGTCTATAAACGGCTACGATATCTACACCTCAATGGATATGAATTTTGCTCTTGCTACCGCAAAGTCCAATGACTTTACATTTAAAGTTGATCGTGACGGACAGACAATGACCTTCGATCATGTCAAATTCCCGACAACCAAGAACGATGACGGTAATGAGGTCATACACCGTGACATCATCATTTTAGGCGTTGAGAACAACTTCGGCACTCTCATTCAGCAGACCTTCCTTCAGACCTGCTCCACTGTGAGAATGGTCTGGGCGAGCCTTTTCGGACTTATAACTGGTCAGTTCGGCTTTAATGAAATGGCTGGTCCCATCGGCATGACCTCTGCCGTTACACAGGCAACTGCCGAAGGTCTGAAAACAAGCTTCTGGGACGGACTGAGCAACCTGATCTTTATTATGATGGTCATAACCGTAAACCTTGGAGTTGTGAACCTTCTTCCGCTGCCTGCTCTGGACGGCGGCAGACTGGTGTTCCTTATAGTCGAAGCCATACGCAGAAAGCCCGTCAAGCCGGAGCATGAAGGCTGGGTACACCTTATTGGAATGGTGGCGCTTTTGCTGTTCATGGTGGTCATTTCCATTAACGACATAATACGATTGTTCAACCATTAGGAGTGATTGAAATGAAAAGACGTGATACAAGAAAGATCGCCGTTGGCAGCACCTTCATAGGCGGCGATTCGGATATAACGGTACAGTCTATGCTGAACGTGCCCTCTACTGATATTGAGGGCAGTGTAAGACAGGCTGTTGAACTGGAAAAGGCAGGCTGCGACATTATCCGCATAGCTGTGCCGGATATTGAGGCTGTGCGCCTTATTCCCGCAATAAAAAAAGAGGTGTCGGCGCCTGTTGTTGCCGATATACATTTCGACTACCGCATTGCTCTTGAATCTGCCGCAGCCGGTGTTGACAAGATCAGGATAAATCCGGGCAATATCGGTTCCGATGACAGGGTAAAGCAGGTGGCGGACGAGTGCCGCAGGAGAAATATCCCCATAAGGATAGGTGTGAATTCCGGCTCTCTCGAAAAGCATATACTTGAAAAGTACGGCAGACCCACACCGCAGGCGCTCTGCGACAGCGCGCTATATCACGCTTCTCTTCTGGAAAAATTTGATTTTGAAAATATCGTTTTATCCATGAAGTCCTCGAATGTAGCCTTTATGAAAGAGGCTTATGAGCTTGCAAGTGAGCGCTGTAATTATCCGCTGCATCTTGGTGTGACCGAGGCGGGTACGGAGCGCATGGGCATTATCAAATCCGCCGCAGGAATAGGCAGCCTGCTGCTTGAGGGTATCGGAGATACTATAAGGGTATCGCTTACTGACGAACCCGTAAAAGAGGTCTATGCCGCAAAGGATATACTTAAAGCGCTTGGTCTGAACAGTACGGGCATACGTTTTGTGTCCTGTCCGACCTGCGGGCGCACGAGGATCAACCTTATTGAGCTTGCAAAGCAGGCTGAGGAACGTCTGAAGGACTGCAAAAAGAACCTGACAGTAGCGATAATGGGCTGCATTGTAAACGGTCCCGGAGAAGCGAGGGAAGCCGATATAGGCATTGCCGGCGGCGACGGAGTGGGACTCATCTTCAAAAAGGGAGAGATCCTGCGTAAAGTACCGGAGGAAGCGCTGTTAGAGGAGCTTATCAGGGAAATTGATAATATGTAATTGCAGAGCATTTTTTAAATCGGGAGGCGTCAGTCAGACGCCTCTTGTCGATATGCAAGGTTATTTCACGGACATTGAGGAGAAATGACATAATATAATGAATAAGTTTTCTGATTTTTTTGGAAGATATATAGATGTCAGACAAATACCCAGTGAACTGGCAGAAAATGACATCACTAATGTAAAAATTGATTCGGGCAGCAGATCATTGGATGTGTATGTGAAGCTGCCTTCAATTGTCAATAAAGATGTGATATATGAGTCGGAACGCATGATCTCAGGCAGTGTGCTGAACCTTCTGCAGTGCCGTATCCATCCGGAGTATGAGCCGGAGCTTTTTGATGAAAGCTACTATCCTCAGCTTATGAAGGAAATGAAAAGGCGCTGCGCCAGTCTCAACGGTACGCTGAATAACTCTGAAGCAAGAATAAGCGGCGATAGTTTTATAATTACCCTTAATCACGGAGGGCGTGACATACTTCTTTCTCAGAATATAGACAAGAAGCTTTCCGCACTTATAAGAGAGGAATTTTCGCTTAATTTCAATGTGATTTTTGACGGTGTGACTGCTATTGACTCCGACAGTGAAACGTACATTGAGCAGCAGAAAATGAACGAAGAAAAGGTCATGCGTGAAAAGCTTATCGAGGAGCAGGAGCACTACGAGAGCATGATGCGCGCAGGCGCCGAACACAAGAATAAATATGCCCAAAAACCTGCGCCTGCTCCTGCCGAACTCAGCGAGATCGAGATACGAGAGGGCAGCACCCTTGAGCCGACCTGTATTACATCGACAGCTTCAGCAATATACGGCGGCAGCATAAAAGGGGACATTTTCCAGCTGAAAAATATTTCCATAGATTCGGGCAGGATAATCTTCTGGGGCGAGATATTTGCCATTGATTCCCGTGACACCAAGGATAACAAGAAGAAGATCATTTCGATCAGCATAACCGACTTCACCGGTTCGGTCAATGTAAAGATCATTGACAACCATGAAAAGGTAAAGGGCATTCTTGAACTGAAGACCGGCGACACCATTCTTGTAAAGGGCGAGGCACAGCTTGATGCTTACGACCATGATATTTCTGTAATGGCGTCTGCCGTGTGCCGTGTAGCCACTCCAAAAATTGTGGATAAAGCTCCCGTTAAGCGTGTGGAACTTCACCTTCACACTAATATGTCGGCAATGGACGCCGTAACGCCTGCCGGCGATCTGGTAAAACGCGCCTATTCATGGGGGATGCCTGCTATTGCCATTACCGATCACGGTGTTGCTCAGGCTTTCCCAGACGCCATGAATGCCTGTGACGACATACGCAAAAAGGGCGGCAATTTCAAGGTGATTTACGGCGTTGAAGCCTATTTTATCAATGACGGCTCTTCGGAGGCGGTATCCGGAGATCACCATCGTTCGCTTGACGGCGAATTTATCGTATTTGACATAGAAACCACCGGATTGTCGCCGCTGAAAGAGAGGATAACCGAGATCGGCGCTGTCCGTATGGTGAACGGCGAGATAATGGACACCTTCTCGACCTTTGTGGATCCCGAAAAGCCCATTCCGGCAGAAATAACCAAGCTTACGGGTATAGATGACTCTATGGTGCAGGATGCTCCGAAGGAGGACGAGGCTGTAAGAAGCTTTCTGGATTTCTGCGGTGAGTGTCCTATGGTGGTCGCACATAATGCTTCCTTTGATACCTCGTTTATCAAGGCAGCGTGTCAGAGAAGCTCCATAAACTACGACCTTTCTCATATTGACACACTGACCGTTTCGAGAGGTCTGTATCCGCAGCTTACAAAGCATAAGCTTGACGTTGTGGCAAAGCATCTAAAATTAGGCGACTTCAACCATCACCGCGCCTGTGATGACGCCATGATGCTTGCAAAGATATTTCAGAAAATGATACAGAAGCTCAAGGATGATTTCAAGATCGGAAACACTGCCGATATATGCAAATTCCTTCCGAAGCCAAGCTTCAAGACATACAAATATTACCATCAGATACTTCTTGTAAAGAACCAGCTTGGTCTGAAAAACCTTTACAAGCTTATTTCAAAGTCGCACCTTGACTTTTTCTATAAAAAGCCGCTGCTTCCAAAGTCAGAGCTTATGAAGCTTCGTGACGGACTGATAGTCGGCAGCGCCTGCGAAGCGGGCGAGCTTTACAGGGCTATACTTGACGGAAAGACCCGTGAGGAACTTAAGGGAATAGCCTCATTTTACGATTACCTTGAAATACAGCCGGTAGGCAATAATATGCACCTTGTAAGGGAAGGCAGGGTTAAGGATATTCAGGCTCTGCAGGACATAAACCGACTTATAGTCGATATCGGTGATGAGCTGCAGCTTCCGGTAGTCGCTACCTGCGATGTGCATTTTATGGACCCCTACCAGAGCAAGTACCGTGAAATACTCCTTACCTCTCAGGATTACAGTGACGCAGACCAGCAGCCGCCGCTGTATTTCCGCAACACTGCCGAAATGCTCAAGGAATTTGAATATCTTGGAAAAGATAAGGCGTATGAGGTGGTAGTGACAAACACCAACTACATAGCCGACATGATAGAGAGCATCCGCGCCGTACCCAAGGGCAATTTCCCGCCGTTTATTCCCGGGGCGGAGGAGGAGCTTACAAGCATTACCTGGGAACGAGCCAAAAAACAGTACGGCGACCCGCTTCCGGATATTGTAAAGGCAAGAATAGAAAAGGAACTGAACTCCATTATAACCAACGGCTTCTCGGTGCTGTATATGACGGCGCAGAAGCTTGTTGCCAATTCCAACGAACACGGATATCTTGTAGGTTCCCGTGGTTCGGTAGGCTCATCATTCGTGGCTACCATGTCGGGCATTTCGGAGGTAAACCCGCTTTGTCCGCATTATGTCTGCCCGAAGTGCTGCAATTCCGAATTCTTTACAGACGGCAGCTATGGCTCCGGTTTTGATCTGCCGCCCAAGAACTGTCCTAACTGCGGTACAGAATATCTGCGTGACGGTCACGATATCCCGTTCGAGACCTTCCTCGGATTCAAGGGCGACAAGACGCCGGATATCGACCTTAACTTTGCCGGCGAGTACCAGAACCGTTCTCACAGGTACACGGAGGTGCTTTTCGGCAAGGAAAACGTGTTCAAGGCAGGTACAATAGCCACAGTTGCAGAAAAGACAGCCATAGGTTTTGTGCGCAAGTATTCGGAAAAAACCGGAATAACCGTGAACAGGGCGGAGGAACTGCGTCTTGCGGCAGGCTGTACCGGAGTACGGCGAACCACCGGTCAGCATCCCGGCGGCATGGTCGTTATTCCCAGAATGAACGATGTTTACGAGTTCTGCCCCATACAGCACCCCGCAAATGACCAGAAGACCGACTCTCTTACTACCCACTTCGATTTCCATTCCATACATGATACCGTGTGCAAGCTTGATGAGCTTGGTCACGATGTTCCGACGATTTACCGTTATCTCGGTGAGTACACCGGAATTGACGTTATGAATATTTCCATGAGCGATCCGGAGGTAATGTCGCTGTTTACATCTACAAAGGCTCTCGGCGTTACTCCAGATGATATAGATTCAAAGACTGGCACATTCTCTCTGCCGGAGGTCGGAACATCATTCGTGCGCCAGATGCTTATAGAAACTCAGCCCAAGACCTTTTCCGACCTGCTGCAGGTTTCGGGACTTTCTCACGGCACCGATGTATGGATAGGCAACGCATCAGAGCTTATTGAGAAAAAAATATGCACCATTTCCGAGGTTATCGGTACCCGTGACAACATCATGGTATACCTTATGCACAAGGGTCTCGAACCGGATATGGCGTTCAAGATCATGGAGATAGTCCGAAAGGGCAAGGCGACCAAGCTTCTTACTCCGGAACACATACAGGCAATGAAGGATCATGACGTTCCGCAGTGGTACATAGATTCCTGCATGAAGATAAAGTATATGTTCCCGAAGGCTCATGCGGCAGCTTATATGATAGCTACGCTTCGTCTTGGCTGGTACAAGGTACACCGCGCAAAGGAGTATTATGCCGCTTATTTTACTGTACGCAGCGATGACTTTGACGCTATGCTCGTGTGCAGGGGAAGAATGGCTGTAAGAAACAAAATGCAGGAGATAAGCGCGAAAATATCCAAACACGAAGCCAGTGCAAAGGAGCAGTCATCCTATGCGACACTGCAGATAGTCAATGAAATGCTTGCAAGGGGTATAGGCGTGCTGCCCGTAGATATATACAGATCCGACGCCAAAAAATTTCTTGTTGAGGGCGATAAGATAAGACTGCCGTTCTCGTCGCTTTCGGGTGTCGGAGAATCCGCAGCCATAGCGCTTGCCGAAGCCAGAAATGACGGTGAGTTTACCTCGATAGAGGACTTCCAGCAGAGAGCCAAGGTCTCCAAGACGATAATAGAGATGTTAAAGGAGATAAACGCTTTTGCCGGTCTTCCGGAGACAAGCCAGCTTACCTTTATGTGACAGAGAAAAGGATAAAGATAATTTTGGGGTATAAAAAGGAAGCGGCACGTCTAAAATCGGCAAAAAACGCTTTTGTTCTAACAAAAACAGCAATACTGTTATGTATATGTTAACAAATAATACTATTGGTCGCTTGCTAATGAAAGAAAACTGTGATATAATTTATTCAATACTAAATGAGGATGAAGCAAACGATGGAAAATGAAAACTTAGAAATAATAACTGTTCCGGTTCTTCCGCTTCGGGGTCTTGTGATCTTCCCCGGATCAATACTGCATTTTGACGTAGCAAGAAAAAAATCCGTCAATGCTCTCACCGCGGCGATGGATAACTATAACCAGAGCATAATGATCACTGCGCAGAAGGATTCGTCCGAGAATGAGCCTGATACTGACGATTATTATGAAATAGGCGTTTTTGCAAGAATACTGCAGATCGCCAAAATATCCGATAACGTCATGCGGGTGGTTGTCAAGGGCGCTTACCGCGCCTGCGCAAGGGAATTTATAAACGGCAGGCTCTATACCACTGCTAAGGTGGCAAAGGCCAATGTAGTCAGCGCAGAAGACAGCCTTGAGACCGAGGCAAAGGTCAATCTTATCAAGGAGATGTTCAACGAGTATTCCATCATCAACGGTCATGTTCCGCAGGATATGTACCTCACGATCTACGAGATGAAGGAGCCCGGCAAGCTTGCGGATTATATCGCCGACAATATCATCAGGGACTACCGCAAAAAGCAGGAAATACTTGAACTGCTTGACGAATCCCAGCGCCTTGACAAGATCGCCGAAATGCTCAGCTATGAAAACGACCTGCTTATGATGGAGGAGAAGATCTCCGAAAAGACCAAGATGGGCATGGATGACAACCAGAAGGAATACTACCTCAGAGAGCGTATCAAGGCGATCCGTGACGAGCTGGGCGAGGGTGAGGAAACAGACGCCGAGGTCCTTGAATACAAGGAGAAGATACAGGAGCTGAACACCACCGATGAAAACAAGGAGCGTCTTTTCAAGGAGCTTCAGAAGCTTGAAAAGATGATGTCCAGTTCAGCCGAAGCGAATGTTGTAAGGAATTACCTTGACGCCTGTCTTGAACTGCCCTGGGGCATATATACCAAGGAAAAGAACGATATCAAGAAGATCAGCGCTCATCTTGACAAGAACCACTACGGACTGAAAAAGGTCAAGGAAACTGTTGTAGAGGCTCTTGCCGTGAGAAGGCTCAATCCTGATATAAACGGACAGATACTCTGTCTTGTAGGCCCTCCCGGAGTAGGCAAAACATCAATCGCCAAGTCTATTGCCGAGGCTACCGGAAGAAAGTACCAGCGTATCGCTCTCGGCGGCATACATGACGAGGCCGAGATAAGAGGTCACAGAAGAACATATATCGGCTCCATGATGGGACGCATTATGAACGCCATGAAGCTTGCCGGCGCTGCAAACCCGCTTATCCTGCTTGATGAGGTGGACAAGCTGGGCAAGGATTTCCACGGCGATCCGACGTCTGCGCTTCTTGAGGTCCTTGACGGCGAGCAGAATTCGACTTTCTATGACCACTATGTTGATCTTCCGTTTGATCTTAGCAAGGTAATGTTTATTACCACCGCCAACGATCAGTCTACCATTCCTGCGCCGCTTCTGGACAGAATGGATATAATCAATCTTGACAGCTATACCCGTGAGGAGAAGTTCCAGATAGCAAAGCAGCATCTTGTTTCAAAGCAGCTCAAGCGTCACGGATTAAGCGGTCATCAGATGAAGATAAACGATGAAGCTCTTTACGATATCATCGACAGCTATACCCGTGAATCGGGCGTCCGTTCTCTGGAGAGAGCGATATCCCGCATTATGAACAAGGTCGCCGTAAAGATAGTTTCGGGCGATGTAAGAAGTGTAAGGATCAGCCTTGACAATGTCGAGGAATATCTTGGCTCAAGAAAATACAAGCTCGATGACCTTAATAAAAATGACGAGGTCGGTCTTGCTACCGGTCTTGCCTGGACTTCCGTAGGCGGCGAGACTCTGCCGATAGAGGTAGCTGTCATGTCAGGCAGCGGAAAGATAGAGCTTACAGGCTCTCTCGGTGATGTTATGAAGGAGAGCGCCCAGGCTGCGTATACATGTGTCCGCACCATGGCTGACAAGCTGAACATAGATTCCGAATTCTACAAGACTAAGGATATTCACATTCATGTTCCGGAGGGAGCAGTGCCCAAGGACGGCCCTTCCGCAGGCATAACGATGGCCACCGCCATTACCTCAGCGCTTACGGGCATACCTGTAAAGCGTGATGTGGCGATGACCGGAGAGATAACCATAAGGGGCAGGGTGCTGCCCATAGGCGGACTAAAGGAAAAGACGATGGCAGCCTACCGCATCGGCATTAAGACGATAATCATACCGCAGGATAATAAATCCGATCTTGACGAGGTAGACGATGTGGTCAAAAACTCGGTGCATTTCGTTCTTGCCGACAATATAGGCAAGGTGCTCGACACCGCTCTTGTGCCGCCGGAAAGCTGTCTGTGCTGATTTCGCATTTATATTTTACCTATCGAACAGGGGAGCGCAG
>CADBPE010000203.1 GCA_902796475.1 uncultured Ruminococcus sp. | reverse complement strand
GCACGAGGACGGCACACCCTACTTTGAATATATTGAGCGCATAAAAACAAACCCGATAGCATCCGCCGTAAAGCTTGCCGATCTTGCTCACAACATGGATATTACCCGTATGGACTTTCCCGACATAAGATGTTATGAGCGTCTCGAAAAATACCGGACAGCTCTGTCTATACTTACCGACACAAAGCCTGTGCCCGCTGGTTCGCATTGATAGTTTCTTAAAGACGAATTTGATAGTGAAGCATTTATTTCGATCGACTTTTCCGTTATAATAAATAAAATTTTATTATTATGTACCAAATTATTGACAAGTTTGTTGAAATAATGTATTATTAGTTTGGATAATACCCAATTAGAAAAATAATCAGGAGGAATGTTTATGAATCAAACCTACGCGTTAACAGCAGCCCAGAACATGCACTATCGCTGGATAAGAGAGTACAAGACTCAGCAGGTTTCCGGTCTGAGCATTGTTGCGGCTTTTCAGTTCGATGTCAACATCGCTACACTGAAAAAATGCATCGAACTCGAAAAGCAAAGATACGCCTGCCTCCGACTCAGATTCACAAAGCCTGATGAGAACGGCGAGATCATGCAGTACATCGCAGACTATGAGCCTGAGGATATTGCCGAGTATGACCTTACCGGAATGTCACTGCAGGAAGCTGACGACATCATGCAGAAATGGGCTTACGAGACCTTCGACGGCGACGATATACCCATGGCAGAGTTCCGTATAGTAAAGCTCCCGTCACGCTACACGGGCTTCTTCGTACACATGGATCATCGTCTCAACGACTCTGTCGGCGTTGCTGTCATGGCTACCGACATTATGAACCTCTACAAGCATTTCGAGACCGGCACACCCTATCCCGCTCCTCTCGGAGATTTTGAAAAGGTGCTGAAATCAGACCTTGAAAAAGCCTCCAATGAAAAGCGTCTTGCAAGAGCAAAGAAATTCTGGGACGAGCAGCTTGACGAGTACGGCGAACCGCTCTATTCCGACATTCAGGGACCTTCCGTTCTTGAGGAAGCCCGCAAAAAGCACAACGATCCCAACCTGAGAGCCGCCGACATCGAAAGAAAAGAGCTTTTTGTTGCTGTAAAGGATTATCAGCTTGAGGTTGACAGCATGCAGAGAGCCATCAACTTCTGTCTTTTCAATCAGATCTCCCCCACCAACCTGATACTTCTTGTTATCCGTACATACCTTTCCAAGATGAACAACGGGCAGGAGGACATTACGATCGAGAACTTCGTTTCAAGACGTTCAACTCAGGACGAAATGACCTCCGGCGGCAGCCGTGTGCTCTGCTTCCCCTGCAGAACCGTTATCTCCGGCGACACCACCTTTATCGAGGCTGCAAGAAAGATCCAGAACCATCAGAACCGCATCTATATGTTCAGCGGATATGATCCCGAATTTATCCGCGCCGAGATGAAGAAGCGCTACAACACTCCTGATGACACAACTTATGTAAGCGTTTATCTCACCTATCAGCCGCCTATGAATACCAGCGACCTTGACCCGAACGCCCAGAAGCTCCGCACACATATAAAGTGGTTCGCAAACGGCGCAGCAACCAAGAAGATGTATCTTACTGTTTCACATCTTCCCGACAGAAAGCTGAACTTCTCCTATCATTATCAGACAGCTCAGCTCACCGAGAAGGACGCCGAGCTTATGTACTACTATATGATGCGCATTCTCTTCAGGGGCATTGAGGATCCCGGAAGAACCATAAACGAGATCATTGATATGATCTAAGCTGCCGCCCCTGATTTCGCGATGACAGTTTACCCATTCCGAAAAAACTCATCGCTGTTTTACTAACTGCCAGCCGCGAACGATTAAGTTTCGGTCTGCTTTTCTTACAACGCGAACAAGGGAGCGCAGGCTCTGCGCCGCCGGTGCATTTCTCGTTCATAGAATACAAATAAAATAAAATGAAAGGAGCAAACTAAAATGGAAGAAAAATTTAAGGAGATCGTTGCACGTTACTGTTCTGTAAAAGCGGAGGATATCAAAAACGATATGAGCTTCCGTGATGATCTGGGACTCAGCTCTCTCGACCTTATGACTTTCCTCGGCGACCTTGAGGACGAGTTTGACGTAGAATTTGAGCTTGGCGAAGATGAGCAGAAGCTTTCAAACGTCCGCACAGTTGAAGATGCAATGAACATGCTCAAGGAATATATGGAATGATCCGGGAGGCATATATGGAAAAAACGATCTATACGATGTGGAAAAGGTGCGAAGAAGAATACTCCGCACTTCCCGCTGTACGCTGGCTCGTCAAGAAGGACGTCCAGGAAAAAAAGTACGGCGAGCTTGCAGCTGAAACCTCCGCAATCAAAAAGGGCTTTGTCGCCGAAGGCTTTGACCATAAGCATATAACGCTTATCGGCACAAGTTCCGTTTATTGGATCACCGCTTATATGTCCGTTGTAACCAGCACAAACACAGCAGTACCGCTTGACAGCGCACTGCCCGCCGCTGATCTTATCGATCTTATCAACCGTTCGGATTCCGAGGGCGTATTCCTTGGCAAGACCTTTGCAGCCCTTGCCGGGAAGATAAAAGCAGAATGTCCGAAGGTAAGAAAGATATGGATGCTCGACGGAGATGCGCCCGAGGGTACCGAGACCGTTGCGGATCTTATTGCCGCAGGCAAAGACGCCGGCGAGCCTGCTCAGCCGACAGAGGACGATATTTCCATGATCGTATTCACCTCCGGCACGACCGGCAAGAGCAAGGGCGTTATGCTTACGCAGAGCAACCTTTACTGCAATATCGAGGCTGTTCTTTACGATATGGATCCCGGACTTATCTTCCTCAGCGTACTTCCCGTTCACCATGCGTTCTGCCTTACTATGGACTGGCTCAACGGCTTCTGGATGGGCTCGGTCATATGCATAAATGACTCACTTCTGCATATGGTAAGAAATATGAGCATATTCCAGCCTGACGTTATGCTGATGGTGCCGCTCATGGTCGAGACTATCTACAAGAGGATCAAGGCTCTGGGCGACGTTCCTCCCCAAGTTGTTGCTCCGAAGGTATTCGGCTCAAACATGAAGTATATCTTCACCGGCGGCGCTCATCTTGAGCCTTATTATATCGGTGAGTTCGCAAAGTACGGCATTGAGGTATACGAAGGCTACGGAATGACCGAATGCTCGCCCGTTATCAGCTCATGCAAGATAGGCGAAGGCAGACCAGGCTCTATCGGCAAGCCGCTTTCCAATGTAGAGATCAAGTTTGAAGACGGTGAGATACTTGTACGCGGAACCAGCGTTATGAAGGGCTACTACAAAATGGAAGCCGAAACCGAGGAAACTCTCCGCGGCGGCTGGCTCCATACCGGCGACAAGGGCTATCTTGACGAGGACGGCTATCTCTTCATAAACGGACGTGTAAAGAACCTCATCATTCTTTCCAACGGCGAGAATATTTCTCCGGAGGAGATCGAATCAAAGCTTGCTCTTAACGACCTCATCAGCGAGATCGTTGTTACAGGCGAAGATAATATGCTCACAGCGCGTATCTTCCCCGAACCGGAGGCTGTTGAAAAAATGACTCCCGAAGAGATACAGAACGCTCTTCAGGATATCCTTAACGATTACAACAAGAACCAGCCGACCTACAAGCAGCTTTCAAGGCTGGTCATCAGGCAGAATCCCTTCCTCAAGAATTCCTCAAGGAAGATAATCCGCCACCAAGTATTAATTGACGAACCGAGTGCATAAAATGAACATTATTGAAACCACCTACAAGCATATATCAGGCTCTGACGCTTTGCCGCTGACTGTTCTGCGCATCGAACCCGAAGATCCACAGGACATCAAGGGCATCGTGCAGCTTATTCACGGCAAAAACGAACACAAGGGCAGGTACCTCGGCATTATGAGGTACCTTGCCGAAAACGGCTATCTTACCATCATAAACGATCACCGAGGACACGGTGAAAGCGTTCTGAGAGAAACTGACCGGGGCTATCTTTATGACGGCGGCTATCAGGCTCTTATCGAGGATATACACGAGATAACGCTTGACGTGAAAAAATACGCTGCCGAAAAATGCGGAGACAGGAAGCTGCCCGTTACCCTTCTGGGACACAGCATGGGATCGCTGGCTGCAAGATGTTATATCCGCAAATACGACGATGAGATCGACAAGCTTTGTATTATAGGCTGTCCGTCAAAATCGAGCAAGATGAACCAAGGTATACGTTTTCTGAAATGTCTGGCGTTTATCGAGGGCAGAAAATACCGCTCAAGACTTGCAAAGACCATAATCATGGGATTCTCTTACGAGTTCAAGTATCGTAAGGAGCATCTGCCGAATGCGTGGACCAATTCCGACAGAGACGCCGTAATAGAGCACAATACCGACCCGATGTGCAGATTTCTTTTCACTCTGAGCGCTTATGAGGAAATGCTGCGTATGGCTATGCTGACATACGAAGGCAATTATACTCCCAAGAACAAGGAGCTGCGCATACGCTTTTTCTCCGGCGCTGACGACCCCTGCGCCCTTTCACTGTACAAGATAGCGGACGCTATGCATCTTCTCCGTGAGCTGGGATACAAGGAAGTCCAGGGCAAGCTTTACGGAGGAATGCGTCATGATATCCTGCATGAAAAGAAAAAAATGCGTGTTTACAGCGACATTCTCAAATTCATAGAAAGCTAAAGGCTGCAAATAGCGGCAAAAAACGGCTGGGATTATCCCCAGTCGCTTTTTTTATGCAATACTCACTGAAACCTGCAGGTCAGAATTGATCCCCGTACAAACATATGAAAATTATTGACTAAAACAAGTGAAAATGTTAGAATGATTTTATGAATATTCATTCAGGAATCGAGGTATACAGTGAGATGAAATTGTGTGACTGGTACGAAAAAAACAATACGGATATACGAAACGGAAAAATACTTGTTGCCGGACAGACCGGAAACGGCATCAGTCTGTTCTATCAGCTTGCTGAGGAAACAGGAGGCGTTATCGGTATTGAATGTAAAACGAGCGTCAATATTGCCTTTCCGATAGTGACCGAAAAGCTTACAGCAGAATGTACGGATATCATACAGCTTTCTTCCGTAAAGCGTATAGACGACGATATGGCGGCTAACATCATTATGTCGCTGATATCGGAGCATATCGGCGAGCTGCCTTACGACGAAAAAAGCTATGCGTCACCGGAAGAGTTTCATAAGCATATCCATAGGATACTCACAAAGGAAACGGCCGACGAGATCATGAGAATATGCAGCATGATACGAATGAATCGTCTGGAATCAAGGCTGCGATCACTCTCAGAATGTAATCTTCGTTTACAGAGGCTGCTTATGGTCATCAGCTTTTATGAAGACTATCTGCAGAAGCATAATATGTACGACAATACAAGGCTTCTGCGTGAAGCTGTGGAATATCTGAAAAGCTGCGGCGGAAAATGCCCCGCTCTGATACCGCAGTATGCAAGACTCAACGACCATGTGCCGACCGTTCTGGAGGACGAGCTTCTGAAGCTGCTGTGCAAAGGAAAAGCTGTTCCGGTCATTGAAGCCGAAACAGGCTGTCAGCCCAAGATGTCCTTTTTCAATGCCTACGGCATGGCTGACGAAATACGCTGTATTGCCGGAGATATAAAGCAAAAAGGGATATATCCGGGAGAAGTGAGCATCTATTGCTCAGAGCCTTCCTATCATAATGTGATAAAAGGCGTGATGAGCTCCGAAGGGCTGGAGGTCTGCTTTACGGACGGATATACCGCGGAAGCTATGGAGAGCTTTATCCTGTTTCAGTCTGTCATGGATTGGATCGGGAATGAATACCGCAGCCAGTATTTTGAAAAGCTGCTGTATAACAGTGCCATCGAGCTTAGGGACAATGACGGAGAAAAGATATCCAAAAGCAGCATCATGAATTATCTTGATATGGTCGGTTATCTCTTTGACCGCCAACCCTATGAGCTGCTGGCCAAGCCCGACAATATCGCCGAAAAGAATTATCTTGCCGCTGCTGCCGATCAGACCGATCATGACAGGCGAAAGAAAAAAGCCGATGCCATCAGGAACTTCCTCAAGGAGCTGCTGAAGGCTGCTGCGCCGGATGAGGAAAACAAGTACCTGCTTCACAGCTTTATGAAGCGCATGATGGAGTTTTTCCGCAAATTCCGCATAAAAAGCGGACTGGCATGTAAGGAGTTTCCTTTGGCAGATAACGAACTGAAAAAAATACTGTCGGCTCTCGAAACAGGCAGCGAAAGACTTTACAGCTTCAAGGAAGCGGAAGGCATTTTGAAAAGCATTCTCTCAAGCGTAAGCATCAGAGATGAGGACGACAGGAATAAGATCAGCGTTCATAATTTAAGTCAGCAATTGACGGCTGCCGACAGAAAACACAGCTACATAACCGGTATGTCCTCCGATCTGCTGCTGAGAAAGACCGATGATTCTCCCGTTATGCTTGACAGTGAGATAAGAGAATGCTTTGAAAATGCAGAACAGCTTGCAGAGCGCTACTGCGGTTCATCAAAAAATGACAGGATAAAAAAAGCGGTCATGTATCTGATGAATACACACACAGAGGGCAGCAGCATTACCTTCAGTTATCCGTGCTATGACCAGGCAAAGCTGCGCGCAAGACCGGTATCGGGAATATTTGAGGAGCTTCGGGGCGACTGTAAGCTGTCGGAATACAATACTCTTGACATGGAAAACGACAAGTTCCTCTATCATGCCGAAAAAGCGGAAAATACAGCGGCCGCTTCCTCTGAAAAGAAATATGTTGACAACATCATTGAGTATCTGACCCTTACGAGAGACACTCTTTCCGATAAGTGGGAGGAGGAAAAAAAGAAAAGCAGCAATGAGCGCAAATCAAAGGACCAGTTCAGCCTTTCCGATGAAGAAAAGGCGAAAATATTCAGTTCGTCCGAATGGGAAAAGAGAGATCGTGAATACAAGCTGAGCGCTTCTTCGTTTGATACGCTTTTGCAGTGTCCGAGAAAATATTCCTTTACATATTTATACGGATTATCGCCGGAGCCTCACGAGCTTTCGGAGCAAATGGACTGGCTTGACGCTCTGAAAAGAGGTTCGTTCTTTCACAGGCTCATGGAATTGTATTATCTTGAAAAATGCGGGCGTGAGGGAAAAAAGGTGATAGATATTTCTGTCTTTGATGCAGATGCCTTTGAAAAGGCGTTTAACGATACCATGAAGGAAAACGAACTGATACCGTATCCCTTTGAGCAAAAGAAAGCGATCGAAGCGGAAAATATAAAAAAAGCCGCGCTTAACTATCTGGAAAGTCTGGCGAAGGAAAACGAAAAATACTATACCATAGCCGCCGAGCTTTTGTGGAACGAGGATATATCTGATACGATTGAACTGTCGTCGGATACAGACGAAACAAAAAAATACTTTTTGGCTAACTACTACAAAGGCTTCATTGACAGACTGGATAAGCGTACCGATACCGACGGCAAAACACACTATCGTATAACAGATTACAAAACAGGCAGGATCAAGACTTTTATAGAGCATCACCGTTATCTTCTGGTACAGCATTATGTGTATGAAAAGGCGCTGCGAAAGATATGGAAGGATATAAAAGATGACGACAGCATTGTCTTTGTATTTGTGTTTCCGACGGATAACAGCAATGAACAGTATATTTATGAAAACGGAGAGTTTGTTCTGACCGATGATAAAGCGTCCGGCGTTTCTTCTATCACAATAAGGGATTTTGCGCTGACAGAGCAGATCAGAAAGCTGCTTAAAGATTTTCTGGATACACCTGTGCATGAGCTTCATTCCTACGGTGAAGTCGGAAGCATTCTCTATCCGCAGACCGATGAGCCGGAGGATAAAAATGCGTTCAGGCACGATTGTGATGCAAACTGTGATTATAAGGCTATATGCCGCGGCTGTATAAATAGGGGGAATTGACAATGGACGATAGTGCAATCAGAGAAAGCATACTTGCGAGCAACGGCAATGTTATGATCTCGGCAGGCGCCGGCGCAGGCAAAACAGAGATCATGTCATTGGCTGTAATAAGACGGCTTTTGAGAGACAAAACGCTGAACGAATCAAACATCGTTGTCATTACCTTTACAAATGCCGCAGCAGCCGAGCTGAAAAACCGACTGGCGCAAAAATATCGTGAAATAAAAGCAGAGGCTGCAAAGAAAGGCGAAGCTATACGGCAGATCAACATTGATGATATTCATATCTCTACGATACACAGCTTTTGCAGCAGCTTGATCCTGCAAAAGGTCTTTGACTGTGACCTTGGTATGTCGCCCGTCATTACGGAAAAGAGCGACCTGAAAAACGATCCTGAATTTAAAGTGTTTATAAAGGATTATTTCAGACAGAACAAGGAGGATTATCAGTATCTTCATAATGTCTGGGATTATCAGACAAATACACTGGTTATAAATACCCTGAAGTCTATTGCGGATAAGGAAAATTTGTCCATTCAGCTGCCCGATGCGCCTGATATAGATGAAAAACAGAAAATTGATGAGATCAAAACTCTTTTGCGCAAAATCAATGAAAAAACAAAGGATATGACAGTAACCGAGGATTCGCCGGAGTGCAAAAAAAATATACGGGAGACAGCGCTGTCCTTTGATAAGCAGATGATCTATGCTACGTTAAACAATATTTGCAAAAATGCCAAAATAATCGCAGAGGTTTATTCCAAAAGCAAAGCATTCGCTCTTTATATTAGCTGTAAGGAAATATCTGATGATTGTATAACAAAGCTTAAAGCAGCAGGCTTTGATCCGGAGGCAAGGATATCCAAAAAGAACGATCTTTTAAAGAACAAAGATATTCTTGAAGATACCCTTGGTCAGATAAAAAAACTGCTGCAGGAAAATGACAATGCTTCTCTGATGAGGTCATATTTCAGCAAAAAGTTTGTCGAGCTTGGAGAAATGCTCCTTAATGGAAACGACTATAATAACGATGCTTTGAAGGAAGCATTCAAAACCCTCAAAAAGCCCGAAAATTTTTATAACAAAAATAAGCTCAAAGAGGATAATTATATTAAAGACCTGCCGGAAGGGATCGAAAGCGATTTTCGGAGTCTGAGCGGTATTGCCGAACCGCTTCTGGAAGCCATGGTACTGAAAACGGCTGCTGTTATCCGCAAAATGTATGATAAATTTGACAAGCGCGAACGCAGTGACGTAGACAGCAATCACCTTCTGCACCTTGCCATGCAGCTTGTGTGCGGAAAAAACCGTGAAGAGAATCTCCGCTATTTCAGAGAAAAGTACAAGGTATTCTTTATAGATGAATTTCAGGATACCGACTATTTGCAGTTGAAGATATTTACTGCTCTCGCTTCTGATGACGCAGGAAATCTCAGGAACGGCAGCCTGTTTATTGTCGGCGATCCAAAGCAGTCGATCTATCGTTTTCGCGGAGCAGAGGTGGGATTTTACGAGTATGTTCATCATAAATATTTTGAGGATAAGGATTTTTATGAGCTGACCGTAAACTATCGCTCCGAAAAAGCCATAGTCGATAAGGTGAACGAACTATATTCGTCCGACTTTAAAAATATGTTCGGCTATCAGGAGATGGTCCCCTTTAAGGTCTGTGATAATAAAAGCATCGAAGAACTGGAAAAGGAAGGAAAACAGATACTGCATCCCGGAATGTATGATCTTTATGGAATGGATTACGACAGAGTGGCGAAGCTTGTGACCGGACTTCTTGGGCATGAGTTTGCATTTGCAGAGAACAAAAAGGACACCGAAAATCAAGACAATAATACCCAAAAGAATACCAAGAATATCGAATACGGAGATATCCTTATACTCACCGATTTCTCAGCTCAGGCAACAGAAATATACGATAGGCTCAGAAAAGCGGGATATCCGGTATTGGTATCGGGCAGTATCCTGCCTGCCGAAAAGAAAGCCCTGCAAAGACTGAGGGCTCTTATGAGTTACCTTGAAAGAAGCAGCCGCTATCGCCTTGCAGAGCTTTGCGCTGCCTTCGCTCCGACAGAAAACAGCGATGAGATGGGTTCCCTTTCCGTAAGATACACCAATGATGAAGCCGACGCTCTGTATGAAATACTAAAAGAATGCAGAAGCGTATTATATGAGCAGGGTGCGCTTGAGGTGATCTATACGGCTGTCCGCAAGGGCTGGCTGCTTGACCGCAAGACCGACGCTGCTGCTTTGATCTCCGAAATGCCTATGCTCTATCAGTTCCTTGAAAGCATTTCCTGTGAGGCTGTGGATAATATCAAGTCTGTCAACACCTACATAGACAGCTTTATGAACAGCAGCTTCAAGAATCAGTTGGAGCCGGCTCTGCACAACAACTGCATACGAGTCATGAATCTTCATCAGGCAAAGGGCTTGCAGGGAAACGTGGTGATATATTATCAGGATAGAACCAAATCCCATCCGCTCGGTTCTGTGTTTAAGTACATGGACGAAAACAATGCGCCGGTTTCAGACAAAGCTCTGTGTTATCCTGCTCTTTCTATTAAGGGTAATAATGTTTTCCCCACTTACGGAGATGACATTTCCAAAGCGGAAAAGCAGCAGGTTGAAAATGAAAAGATCAGACTTAGCTATGTTCGTGACACGAGAGCGGCATTTATTATGATAAACGCCCATAACAATGAAGAAAAGGCTGCGGCTCAATCCACCAAAGACAATAAAGCTTCCGATACTTCCAAGACTTCCAACAATGTCCAAGCGCAAAGTCCGGATGATCAGGCTCAGAAGGATCCCAATGCTCCTGTCAAAAAGCTGATGGATACTAAAAATACCGCAATTCAGCATGAACTGCTGAGCATTTCTGAAAGAAACGAAAAATATACAAAGGCTGAATTCTTTGATGCAGCAGTAAGTCCCAGTCTGCTTGAGATAGATGTCCAGCGGCAAAGTTCCGAAAAAAGCGGCGAACCTGACGGCGCACTGTACGGCACGATCATGCACCGCGCTTTTGAGCTGTTCTTTGAAAACAAAAAGGCCGGCAAAGCAATAGACGTCAACGAGACCGATCGCTGCATTGCTCAGGCAATGCTTGAAAATATGGATCAATTCAGCGAGGACGAGATGACTCCGGATAATCTCAGACAATACGAGAAAAAGCTGAAGGAAAACATGAAGGATCTTATAGACAGTCTGAAAGAAGAAAAAATTTATGATATGCAGTTTGCTACCGAAACACCTTTCTATTGTATCGTTGATCCGGAACCGGCTGCGGATTCTGACGATAAAATGAAAAATTACCACAAGAAGCTCAGGGCGCTTATTTCTTCATCAATGTTAACGGATGATGAAGCCGATAAGCTGCGCCGTGTTTATTTCAGCGGAAAATCCGACCTTACGCTTTTCTATTCCGGAAAATATAACTATCGCCGCATCATCGACTATAAATCCGATAAGCGTGGCTATTCATTGGAGAATATTAAAAAGAAATATCGTCCGCAGCAGGAAAGCTATATTCTGGTATCAGCTATGTATCAGAATGACGTTGACTATCCGTATCTTTACTTGAAAGATCAGACCTTGTTTGCGCCGAATGCATTTGACGACAGAAAATGGATCATGGGTGAACTTGGAATTATAGATCAGAACTCATAATAAAGAGGTCTGGGGGAAATCCTTTGTTCCTGACAAAGTGTTTCCCCCAGCGCAGCTTTCAGCGAATAATTGATTCGTAATTGATTTCCGTGAAAAAGAGTTTTCCTGTATTGCACTTTTTAAAATATAATGATATAATTAAGAATACCTTATTTTAGCGGAGGAATCAAAATGAAAAATACGGAAAAAACTATGGAAAAAATCGTTGCCCTCTGTAAAGGCAGAGGATTTGTTTATCCGGGCTCCGAGATCTATGGCGGCCTGGCTAACACCTGGGACTACGGTCCTCTCGGCAGCGTTCTTAAAAACAACATAAAGCAGGCCTGGCTTAAAAAGTTTGT
>CADBPE010000202.1 GCA_902796475.1 uncultured Ruminococcus sp. | reverse complement strand
AGGTCAGGGGTTCGAATCCCTTTTGGCGCGCCATATGGTGGTTATAGCTTAGTTGGTTAAAGCGCCAGATTGTGGCTCTGGAGAGCGTGGGTTCGACTCCCACTAATCACCCCATTAGACTCATTAGCTCAGTTGGCAGAGCACTTGACTTTTAATCAAGGTGTCCGGAGTTCGAATCTCCGATGGATCACGAAAACAAAGATCCTGTCGTAATTGATCGGCAGGATCTTTGTTTTATCGTCGTGTGAAATATGCATACATCTGATTTATCAATAAGTTGGTTCCGGAGAAATATCAAGTCCTGATTTCTCATATATTTCTGTTGCTTGCGCTTTCAGATCATCTTCAATTCTGAATTGTACGATCGATGTCGCCATAGCAGATAATGCAAAAAGAGGTGTGAAAATGAAAGACCCTTATATCGTTCTCGGTGTTTCAAGGAACGCAAACGCTGAACAGGGGCACAAAAAAGCTTATACGATTTTTCCGTTCATAAATATATCAAATGGATTTTCGTGAGCTTGTCAAAGCTTTGTCTTGACATAGACCACATACAGTTATACAATATTAATGGCTGTATGTTCCTTTTTCCGGAAAAGTCAAATTAAAAACGGATGGAGAGATGCTATGGCGCATAATAAATTTATTTCAACCCTTAAAAGCAGCAGCGTTACAGACAAAAACAAGCTTACGGTCGGCTGCCTTATTTTTTTGTTCATTCTTGCGGTCATTTCAATAACCGTATGCTCAAAGGCTTCGCCGCTGTATCCGCTCAACAACTGGGATGACGCAAACTGCTTCTACACCGTAGGCCGCGCCGCTGTAAACGGTCAGGTGATATATAAGGATATCTTCGAGCAGAAAGGCCCTTGGCTGTACTTCATTTACAGCTTTGCCTGCCTTATTTCCGGAAATTCATTTCTGGGCGCATATCTGTATGAGGTCGCTTCATTCTTTGTATTCCTGATATTCAGCGCAAAAATAATACTCCTTTTCTGTGACAGAAAGGCTGTGCTGCTGATGCCGCTGCTTTCCGCCGCCGTATGCACTGCCCCCGCATTCGAGCAGGGCGGCTCTGCCGAGGAGATATGCCTTCCCATGATAGTGTACGGACTGTACGCAGGACTGCGATCCATAGTAAACGAAAAGCCCGTGAGCCGGCTGGAGTGGCTGTTTATCGGCATTACCTCAGGCGCCGTACTATGGATAAAGTTTTCGCTGCTGGGTTTTTATCTGGGCTGCGGTGTGTTTTTGGTTTTCTATTACATAAAAATGAAATGGCAGAAAGGGTTAGTCACCTTTCTGTTCATGCTGCTGGCGGGTGAGGCGATCATTTCGCTGCCGGTATTTGCATACTTTCTCATAAACGGCGCTTTGCGTGAGCTGTTTGACGTTTATTTTTACTGCAACATTTTCGTATATTCTGTACGTCCGGTAGACAGCCGCATACTTGCCGTTCTGCTGAATCTGTTCGAGGGTACGAAAAGTCTGCTTTACAGCTTCGGCTTTGGCGTTGGAATGATAATTTTCGGCGGAGTGTATTTGTTTTTCAGATCAAAGCGCATGTTCGGATTTGTGCTTTCGTCGATCGTCTGCGCTTTCCTGCTCATTTATATAGGCGGCAGACGCTACATCTACTACTCTCTGATACTATCGGTTTTTGCGCCGCTTGGACTGGTCATGCTGTATAAAATTCTGGAGCATATTTTCAGAGAAAAAAACAGGTGTGTCCGTAGCATAAACAACGCCTTCGGGTGCTGTATGTTAGCTTATGCCCTTCTCACTGCTTTTTTATGGAGCCCTAATGTATACATGATGAAATACAGCCGCAGCGATATGCCGCAGTACAAATTTGCCGAAACGATATCCGAAACAGAAAATGCGACCATACTGAATTTTCGTTTCCTTGACGGCGGATTTTACACTGCATCGGGGATACTGCCCAGCTGTCGGTTTTTCTGCGGGCTAAACATTCCCTACGCCACAAGCGAGCAGGACAGATATGTTCACGACGGCGATGTTGACTACCTTATCACACGGGATATGCCGTTGACCTTTGAGAACTACGAGCTTGTACGGGTAGAGAGCTTTGAAGCGCACAGGAATGACTATTCGGTCTATTATTTATACAGGAAAACAGCATTAAAGGAATAAACGAAGAAGAAACGGAGATGACGAAAATGTTCAACAAAAGGAAGAAGATCGTCAGGATAATAAGCATCATACTATGTGTAATGATGGTTTTAGGCGTATTTTCGATACTGTTTTACTCACTGGGCGGATGGTAAAGAAACGCCGGAAAGCAAAAAAATAAAGCGCCCGTACTACACAGGCGCCGGAGCCTCCCGACAGAGCAATGTATTAACTTAAGTTTTTCCCTCACCGCCTTGCGGCGTTGAGGGAAATTTTTTCGGAATTTGCCACAAAGGGGACGCCCTCTTGCGCAGGGCGTCCCCTCTCAAAAAACAGTCCACCGGACTGTTTTTTGATTCACCCCTGCGGAGCGCTT
>CADBPE010000201.1 GCA_902796475.1 uncultured Ruminococcus sp. | reverse complement strand
GCTGACAGTTCACCCATGAGGAAAGAAACGCATCGCGGCTGCTGCTATATTCCAACTGCAGGACAGAATAATTATAACATTATCATGCCGTTTTGTAAATGCTTCATTTTGCGCAGTACGGAAATCAATTTTGTGCTGTAAATCATACTGGGGGAGAACCCTCTGTTAGAAACAAAGGGTTCTCCCCCTTCTCGCCTGTTGGCGCAGAGCCTGCGCACCCGTGTTAGTTTTGGAAACGTTTTTCATTCCGACAGATAATATCTTTCCAAAACTAATTCGGGACTGGCAGCTTGCCGGTTAAACGTGTACTGAGAATTTGAAGTCCTTTGAGACGGTAGTGTTTCTGTCGTCCTTTATCTTCACTCGGACAGTGTAATTACCGGTAAGGTTTGTCTTTATCGTGACCTTGCTTGTTGTTGAGAATGAACTTGCCGTGAACCATGACTTCGTTGAGCTTACATAATACATGACCTCATACCTGGGAGTGCCCTTTGCGCCGGTGCAGGAGCAGTTTACCGTTACGGTGCCGTTGTAGGGAGCAGTGTTTCCGGTAGCTTTTACTGTAATTCCGGAAATAGTAGAGGTGTTGGTAAGAGCTCCATAAACATTCAGAGTCATGTCCTTTGTGGAAACTGTGCCTGATCCGTCCTTTACATAGGTGCGCACCGTGAAGAAGCCTGTCTTTCCGGGTCTGACCGAAGCGGTCGCAGAAGTGGAGTAATTATTCACGGTTATCCACTTCTTGGTGTCGGGATCGTAATATGAAGCTTTGTACTGCTTTGTTCCAAGACCGCCTGTCGATGCAAATTTGATAGTAACGGTCTTGTCGGTGTCTACCTTGTATGCGGAAAGTGTGGTGGTATTTTTCAGTGTGTTGATGACATTCAGGGTCAGGCTGCTGCTGACAACATTTCCGAGAGCATCCTTTGTATTCACAAGAATATCATAAGACGCAGCGCTTGCCGGAGTGAATGTCACTGTATTATTATCACTGTAAGCCTGCGCAGAGGTGTAGCTTTCCGTACCGGACTTTTTGTATTTTACTTCATACAGATACGGAGCCTTGCCTCCGGATGCTTCTGTCGATACGGTTATCTGACTGCCGAAAAGGATAGTGTCTGCCGAGAGCTTTGAAGTGCTCACAAGCGGCTTGCAGACCTCAACATCAATATCCCTGCCGACTACGGTGCCCATAGCGTCCTTCACGTTTACATGGATGCTGTACTTAGCTGCCGATGCGGGAGTTATCTTTATTTCTGCGTTTTCGCCGTATTCCTGAGCTGTCGCATACTTATCAGAGGTCGCCTTTTTATAAGTTACCTCATACTGATAGGGCGCCTTGCCGTATTTTGCGCCGGCATGGATAATAACATCATTTCCAAGAGTTATAATTCCGGCTTCGGTCGCAGATGTGTTTTCGAGCGGCCTGCATACCTCAACTTTAAAGTCCTTGCCTGCCACCTGACCGAGCGAATCCTTTGCATTCACACGGATATCATATACAACTGCGGCTGTGGGCTTGATGCTGACTGTCCTGTTGGTGCTGTAAGCCTGGACCCTCGTGTACTTATCGGATGTCTCCTTCTTATAGGAAATCTCATACTTGACGGGCGTCTTGCCGCCGTTTGCGGAAGCGTTTACGGTGACGGTATCACCAAGAATAATAGTGTCTGCGGATATTGCCGATCCGTTTTTCAGAACTTCATAAACATAGACCTTGAATGTCTTTGTGACAGTATATCCTCTTTCGTCCCTGACAGTAACACGGATATTGTAATTCACTGCCGATGAAAGCTTCAGATCTATCTTTGCATTGTCGCTGTAGCCCTGGACTATGGAATATTTATCAGACGAAGCCTTCTTGTAGCTTACCTTGTACTGATATGCTCCCATGCCGCCCTCAGCTGCGGCATTTATTGTAATGCTGCTGCCTGCCACTACTTTCTTTGATGAAAGCGTTGTGAGATTGGCAAGCTTCTTATTTACAGTAAAGCTGAATTCCTTGACTGCAGCAGTGCCGAGTGAATCCATTACGCTGACCTTTACGGCATAAGTGCCGTCCTTATCGGGCGTGATAGCTATTGTGCTGTTTTCGCTGTATTCCTGAACAACTATTATCGTTTCGGCATCGCCATAGGTCATTGTGACCTCGTACTTGTAGGGCGCTTTGCCGCCTCTTGCCTTTGCGTTTACTTTTACGGTATCGCCAAGAACGATAGTGTCAGCGGAAATTTCCGAGATATTTGTAAGCGTGTTGTGAACTCTGAAAGAAAGCTCCCTGCTCACAACTGTACCTCTTGCGTCCCTTGCATTGACAAGAACAGTATAGCCGCCTACGGTATCGCCTGAAACAACAGCTTCGGTGCTGCCGCCGTATGCGCTTATCACCGTGAAGCTGTCCTCTCCGGGTTTCTTTACGGATATTTCATATTCTGTCGGAGCAAGTCCGCCCTCTGATGCTGCCGTAACCGTTACGCTGTCGCCCATGAGAATGAGGTCGCCGGAAACAGACGAGTTATTTTCAAGAGGTTTGTTTACGGTCACTGCAAATATTTTGCTGACAACAACATCCCTTGTATCCCTGACATTTACCTTGATCGTGTAATTGCCCGGATTTTCGGGAGTGACGATTATACTGTCATTTGCGGAATAATCCTGAATTATTTCCTCGTCCTCGGAGCCGTCCGCTTTAAGCGTGACCTGATATTCACGAGGTTCAATGCCGCCCTCGGATCCTGCGCTAACGGTCACAGACTCACCGAGAACGATAATGCTTTCGGATATTTCGGAAAGATTTGCAAGGACCTTTTTGACTGTTATCTGCATATCCTTACCGGATATATTGCCTTCTGCGTCCTTAGCGTTTACATGAATGTCATAAACGGATGCGGAACCGGGTTTGAAGCCTGCAATATTGTTTGTGCTGTAATCCTGTGCAGTGTACCATTTTTCAGTGCCGGACTTTCTGTATTTTACCTCGAATTGATAAGGCGCTTTTCCGCCGCTTGCCAGACATCCGACGACCGCCTTGTCGCCCAGAACTATGATCTCGTCCTTTACTGCGGAATCGTTCGATAAGCCGTCTTCAAGAACGGGGAAGGTCTTGCCGATATTGCTTGCTGCGGGCATGAAGTCTACGCCGGCGCAGGGGAGAGAAATAAGCTCCTGTCCCTCGTAATCAATAACGCCCTTTGCGGTGATGATCACTGTATCGCCGTACTTTGCGCCGTTGACTCTGCCGTTTTCGTCAAATACCTGCTCGTCATTTTTGCCGAGAAGACCTACAAAGAACCTTACGGCAGGTCTTTCTCCGCCAAGCTCATACCAGTATTCGTTAAGATCGAGTGCATCCTTGAAGAATGTTCCCCTCTTGCCGTCGGGAGTTACTATTTCCATTGTAAAGAGCATCTTGTTTACGCTGTTGTCGTCCCACTCAACTCTTATCTGGTTCACTCCGTCCGAAACGAAGGATGAGAAATCCTCAGCGTCCAGAGCGACAGAGGATATCGTCAGACCAGTAGGCGTTACCCAATCGGGAACAAGAGTAACGGTCGCAGCATAAACGTCGCTGTCACGGTGGAAAAGATCGCCGACAGCCTTGTAATTTATCGTGAACAGACCTATTTCTGTTGAGGTGGGAACTTCGTTTGTCCACTCGCCGCCGTTTACCTGATACCAGATCTCGCCGCCCTGAGCTTCAACGCCTTCTATCAGAGTATAAACGGTGGGTTCCTGCTCGATCTCTTCACCGGTTTCTTCATCATAGACAGGTTCCTGTTCGGTGAAAACGATCGTTTTGGTTTCATCTGCTTTTGCTGTGATGACCGCCTTGGGCATGGTCGGCTCGCCGTTTGCCCAGTAGCCTGTGGCATCAAGAGCGGCAAGACCGTCTGCATCGGAAGTGCCCTGAGTGTTGGTGGTCTCGCCTGTTTCCTCGTCAACGGGGATGATATCAAGGATATTTCCGCCGTAGAAGCAGTTTTCAACGGTGGCCTTCTCTGTCTTGTAGTTGCCGAGGATGACGCAGTTGTCGCCTGACACCTTGATGTTTTTACATTCGGGGGCAACATAGCAGTCCTTGATGATGAAATCGGTGCCGGACTTCCAGAAGTCGTTCATGTTGGTGATGCCCGCCCATTTCCTGTCGGAGGACTCTGAGTTATTGTCAAAGATGCCGCCGACCTTGATGTTATAGTAATGTGAGCCGCCGTTGACATCGTTAAGGGCGCCTGTATGGACGATACCCGCGCCGCATCTGTCTCCGCCGTAGCCGATCTGTACCAGAGTCATATTGCTGATGATATTGGATACGGTAGCGTGATCAATTGACTGGGCTAAGGGTGCGGTATAATCCTGATTTATCATAATACCGTCAATAACAAGGTTCTTGACAGCAGCGTTCCAGTAATGCCAGCCGCCCTGCTCGCTTTCGTAATAGTCTGAGTGACCGTTTAAAAAACCGAACAGGCTGGTGCCGTAGCCGTAGCGGCAGTTGTTGACCCAGTAGAGGGTTATCTTGTGTCCGTCGCCGTCAAAAACGCCGTTGAACTGATTCGGATGGCTGGGGCCTCTGAGGGTCTGTCTTGTCTCGCTGACAACAATATCATTGGTCAGTTTGAAATATTTGTCCGTGGTGTCGCGCATATCGCAGAAGATACTCCATTCCAGATCGTTTGAGATGGTGTAGGGATCGCCTGCGGTACCGCTGCCGGGAAGCTCCTGCCACGGTACGATCTTTACTTCAAGAGTCTTTATCTCGCTGTCGCGGTGATAATTATCGCCTGCTGCGCGGTAGTAAACAGTATAGTCGCCCACCTCTGTGGCTGTGGGAGGTGTTGCCGACCATTCGCTGTCGTTGACTTTATAGTGAACATTACCGTCATGTCCGTAGCCGGGCATATAGGGGAAGTTATCCCACTCGTTGATGTTTTGTCCTGTAGAGTAGGAGCGTACTGCCTGAATGTCGTTGATAAGTCTGTGCGCACCGCCGGTATATACAAAGGTAGTTGTACCGGGGTTAGCCTGTACGGTCGCCTTGGGAAGTGTAAGCTGTCCGTTTTCCCAGAACTCCGTCTCGTTGAGGGAGTCAATGCCGTCTGAATCGGACATACCCTGATCCAGATCACCCATATCGGCGCCGTCCAGCTTTTCAGCTTCTCTGTTATGGTAGTTGTTCTCTGTTTCCTTCACGCCGCACCAGCCGGAATACGAGCCGTACCACGGGCGATAAAGCATGGCGCTGCCTGTGCTGCCGACTTTAATCTCTGAGGGAGCAAAGTAGCAGTTCTTCATGGACTCGCCGCCGTCACTGCCCGAAAATTCACCTACAAAGCCGCCCACTGCGGTGATGGTCGTACCGTCATCATCATTATCG
>CADBPE010000200.1 GCA_902796475.1 uncultured Ruminococcus sp. | reverse complement strand
TCCATTGCTTTTATCATGATTTCGTAAGAAATCATGATAAAAATACAAACCTGTTAACAGTTTATTTACTCATTCAAAAACCCTGATGTTTTAACAGAGTTTTGAATGAATCAGCTTGCCGTGAGCCAACAAAATACTACAATATTGTCACTTAATTTTTAAAAAAATCGGCATTGCTTTGTTGACAGAACATACCAGTATATTGTATTATTAAAGTAATATGATCCGCTTCAGGATATATTATTCAGGCATTTACCGGTCCGCCGGTTTATGTAATATATTTTTGAGGAGATATTAGAAATGAAAAAAGTATGCAAATCAATGTTGGTAGTGTTCATGGCAATGTTTATGATCCTTGCTACTGCTGCTTGCGGCGGCGGCAGTTCTGCACCTTCTATCGTAGGCACATGGAAGGCTCAGTTCGACAGCAGCAAGCTTCCCGAGGAAATGAAGTCTCAGGCTTCTATGTATGAGGCTCTCATGAGCGCTATGGACATCACCCTCGTATTCTCAGACGACGGCAAGGTAAATATCAGCATGTCCGCTATGGGACAGTCAAGCAGCGCAGAAGGCACCTATACATTTGACGGCACAACAGTTAAGGTTGCCGATCCCACAGGCACACTCAACAATCAGACCTCCGCAGCATCAGGCGAGACCTCAAAGGAGCCCGAAATGAAGCTCGTTGACGGCAAGCTCGTTATCGAAGGCTCAGAGTATATGCCTTTCGTAAAGCAGTGATCTGATATATCTGAACAAAGCAGAAATAATCCGTAAGGGTAAGGAGTGTTTCGGAATGAAAAAGATCGGTACAGCGATGGCGCTGTTATTAATTTCGGTTTTAATGCTTTTCACTGCCGCTTGCAGCGGTGAAAGCAAGGATAATGTAAATCCCGTGGGAACATGGGTCCTTGTAGTCGAGAGCAGCGGTTCGGATTTTCAGAAGGCTGAGCTCTACAAGCCCGTTGTGGAATCCATGAACGCAGTAATTGAGATCAAGGACGGCGGCGCCGTGACCATAAGTGCCAATATCGGCGGCAGCGATACAAAGCAGGAAGGCTCCTGGAAGTATGTTGACGGCGTTCTGACACTCAAGGATCCCACCGGCGCAACAACTGCCGGCTCCGGAAGCACCACCTTCACCTACAAGGACGGTAAGTTTGTTCCTGAAACAGGTTATATCTGCCTTGTCAGAAAGTAATACAGTATGCACAGGCAGCGGATACGTCAGCGTGTCCGCTGCTTTTTTGCGTCATTTTCAGGTTGACAGAGATTCCGGTAATGATATATAATTTATGAGTAGGATCATTATGCAAGTATAAGTATCCCCTGCGATACCTCTAAAAAGCAAGGCATTATCCCGGACAGTACAGCTATGTCTGAGACTGCCGATAAAGCCGGATAATGCGATCAAAAATAAACTATTTTTAACGGAGAATCTGATATGAAAAATAAGAATCACGATCTGAAAAAGCTTTTCCTTATGATCTCAGCAGCATTAATGCTGTGTACGGCCGCTGCCTGCTCATCGCAGAGTTCAGGCAGCGAAGGCTCGTCCGGCGCCGGCACTGTTTCCGCAACTCAAAGCGCCGCCGAAAGTTCAGACGCACCTTCCGCTGCAGAAAGCGCAGGCAGTTCAGACGTCACCTCCGAAAACGTCAGTATCCCCGATGTATCGGGCAGTGAAAGTTCTGTTTCATACGGCACAGAAAACATGGCTCACCCAAATGATCTGGTCGGCAAGTGGTCGCTGAAGTTAGAGACCAGCGGTCTTGAATCAAGCGGGATCGCCGATGCCGAGCAAAGAATGAAGAATACAAGTATCACTCTCAGACTTGACGGCAGCGCAGTCGGCGATTACGGCGGTTCCGCCGTTGCAGGCGCTTGGGGCGTTCAGTCCGGCTATGTATATATAATTCTCGGCGATGCTACCGAGGTATTCACCTACTACATAGACACTCTTGTAAGCGTGAATTATCCCGGAATGTATTTTGTCAAATAACACGATCGGCATTTTTTCATTTTCTGCTACGGTATTTTCATTTTAATGACGTTAATAACAGAACTGTAAGCATTTACCTGCGCTTTCAGGTTGACACTTAAAGCCTGATATTATATAATTTCAAAAAAGAGCATTCTCTCCTGACCGTTTTGCAGCATGACGGTCAGCATTAAAACATCTCAAGGAGGAAAACAACATGAAAAATTTTATCACAATAGCATTAGCTGCCGTACTTTCAGTCTCTATGATAGCTTGTATGACTGCCTGCAATAACGGCGGCGGTCAGGAAAGCTCCAACACTTCCAACACTCAAACATCAAATCCGTTTGCGTGGGGCACATCATCCACTGCTCAGAGCGAAAACAATACTCCAAGCGGGGACAATACCTCTTCCGAGACGCCTGTTCCGAGCACTCCGGATTTCAGCTCAACTGTAAGCTATGAAACAGTGAGCCAGACAAGCACATTCAGCATTGCGCCGAGCGAGCCTGCCGTAAGCGATACCAGCGATCTGCCCGTTCCGAGCGATGTCATCAGCGACCCTGACGACAGTGACTGGGACGACAGCGACTGGGACGACAGCGATTGGGACGACAGCGATTGGGATGACAGCGATTGGGAGCCTTCGAAGGTTACGCCAAGGGGCGGGGTTATGCCCGAATATGTAGGAACATGGACATTTCAGTACGATCTGAGCAGCATGGATATAGATCCGGAATACGCTTCCATGATCCAAGAGCTTATGGGAGATATTGAAGCATCGATCACACTTGACTCAGCCGGAAAAGCAAGCATGTTCATAGCTCAGAGCGGAGAATCAAGCTCCATTTCAGACGGTCAGTGGTCCGCAGAGGGCAGCACCGTTTATATCACATTCGGCGGTGAAACTTTAGATTTTACAGTATCCGGCAACAAAATGACCTCATCCTCATTTGACGGCGGATATTTCGAGAAGACCTGATACAAACAGATCAACGGCATACACACCTCGCATCGGGGAGTGTATGCCGTTATTTTTTGCATTTTCACTTGCGGAATTTTTTTTGCAGCAGACAGTTCAGTCTTCGGGAGAGAAGTCGGTTCTGCACGCATTATCCCGACAGCACAGTAGAACTTTCCGCGGCGGAAATATACAGGTCGGCGCAAATGGCAGCGGAAAGCGCAAGATGCTCGTCCTCCGGAACAAAGATGTTCAGCTCGTAGGCGTCGCCGTAGCGGCACCAGCACTTTTTCTGGGTCATTATCACACTCTTGTCCACATCAAAAAGCGAAAAGCTTCCGGAAGAAACGTCGCCGGCAAAACGGTAACTGCTGCCGTATATCCTGAAGGAGAAGCAGTCACGCATTGAGGGCAGAAGAACGAAAAAGCCGCCCTGACAGCGAACAGTAAAGTACCTCATAAAAAAGCTTTTGTGAACTATTTCAGATACGGGTACGGCTGAATCGCCCGTTATTATCGCCCTCTGCCGGCTGCTTTCCGTTTCTACGCTGACGTTGTAGCGGCAGTTCCCCAAATCATCATATATCTGAAAGCCGACGTCATCTGAAACAATTCTTTTCAGAAACAGCTTCATCCTTCATCACCTCCTGTGCCCGACCTGAAATACTCTTATAATAAATTTTACCGTACTTAGCTGTTAAACGTCTGATCCGCAACCGATTTAGGTATGTGAGCGATTTTTGAGATATCCTCAGCGGTAACTGATTCCATCAGCGAAAGCTCAGACTTTTCACATTCCATCAGCAGCCAGGCGGCAAACGCATCCGCTTCACGCTCATACTTTGACACGCAAAAGTATGTGCTGGTGCTCAGTTCAATGGAATTCGTTCCCTTATGCAGCATTATATGCCCCAGCTCGTGAGCCATTGTAAAACGCCTTTTGTAATAGTCCAGAGCGCTGTTCAGCACAATAAACGTCATTTCCAGCATCTTTACGGTGAAACCATTCACACATGCGGGCAGATCCTGATCCAGTATCTGTATGCCAAGCCTCTCGCAAAGAAACTGAGGATCCGCGCTGTGGTACCTGTCGATCAGCTCATTAACGCAGCATCTGATCTTATCCATAGTTTTTTCAGTATCCTCCGATCAATTAATTCGTTCAATGCTCATGTACTGCCCTCAGACATCTTTTTGTGCTGCTGTCGGGCAATAGCTGCTACAACTTTTATTGCGTCAATGATCTTCATTCTGTCCTCATTGTTCAGCGGAACTCCGTCAAACATAAGTCCCTCCTGGGTAGTCAGGCGCCTTGTGAACTCGTCAAAAACCTCGGAAACTTCAACGCTGCTTTCGGCAGGCTTATCGGAGCTTATGAAGTAATCGCCGCTGACATTGAATATCCCGCAAAGCTTGGAAAGTATTTTGCTGTCCGGTTCTCTGCGGTCCTGCTCATACATTCCCACCGCTGACGGCGAGATCCCAAGCCGGCGCGCAAGCTCCGACTGTGTCATTTCCGCCTGCTTCCTGAGCTGCTTTATTTTACTTCCTAATGACATGATGACCCCTCCAGAAATACGGCGCATCATACAGCTGCGACAAACACTCTGCGCCTGGGCGCGCCATTTATTTTCTGCGCACATTATACCACACGATTAGTGTAATTTCAATTGACATTATATATAATTTTTCTTCAAAAATTTGTGCTCTGTTTTTTATAATAATCGAATATTTGTTCGATTTTCCTATTGATTTTTTTTAAAAATGCGTTATAATTATACTTATACAGTTAAAAATTTCAGAAATATATTTATATATCTCTGAAATGATCGGTATTTTTTTTCGCTCTTCAACTGCACATTTTGTGTAGTAGGTTCGGTATATTTTTCGTTTCCTGCAAATCAATATATGCTCCGTTACTTATATTATTATGCTGCAGAAAGTCTGAATATTACCGATCGTCTTCATGATATACGCTGATCCGGAGTTCTTGAAGAATATTTTTGGGCGAAAACTCTGCGCAGCAATGAAACGAGGTGAGAAAAAGCTTACTTTTATATTTATCCATCTGCTTCTCAGTATTCCGGAAATGATAATTCCGGGCAGCAATACACGGAATACAGCTTATAAAACACTTATTTTTTTATCACCAAACAACACGTTTTGTGTAGAAAAGGAGAACAGCATGACTTATCAGGAATGGTCACAGCAATATACCGACAGCGCAAATATTCTTAAGGAAAAGCTGTCAAATCTTAAAAAAGAGCTTAAAACAGCCGCTTTGCAGGATATATCGGATATCAATTACCGCATAGGCATAATGCAAAGTATGTACACAGAATGTGTACGAATTGCCAATAAACTTAAAAAAAGGAAAGGAGAAGTTTAATGAGAAACACGAGAAAAAAACTCAGCCTGACCGACAAGCTTTGCGAATACAGTTCTTATCTTCAATACAATGTCGGAGAGACAAGCACAGGCGAGCTTCGCAAAAGAATGAAAAAGGTTTTAACGACAGCCATCGAGCAGGAGCTTACAGAACGCCAGCGGGACTGCCTGCGCTTTTACTATAACGAAGGCATGAAGGTAAATGACATTGCGCAAATGATGGGGCTCAGACCGACTACCGTTTACAAGCATTTGCTGCTTGCGAAAAAAACTCTGAAAAAATATGCGGCTTATCTATGAATAAAATATCCGCAAAAGCTCAAACTATACATATCCAAGGCTTTTGTGAGCTTATCTGATGAGCGCCTGACGCTGCAGGTCTGCCGGGAGCCGTTGGACTTCGGGCAGATCTGTCTGCGCGGAGGCAAGCTAACACTAAGGGAGGTCGGAAGGAATGCTCGACAGAATTGCTCTGATCCTGCTTATTATCGGCGGACTCAACTGGGGCTCCATCGGCATTTTCCAGTTTGATCTTGTCGCATGGATCTGCGGCGGTCAGACCGGAGTTGTCAGCAGGATCATATACACTCTTGTAGCTCTGTCTGCGATCTGGTGCATATCACTGTTATTCAGAGAGAGAAAAGAGATCCACACCCTCTCGGAGGCGTGATCCGGGGATAGCTTCCCACAGCATAAGAGGCTGCCGTAATTTTGCGGCAGTCTTTTTTGTTTAAAAAAGCTGCTGTTACCGCTGGGGAGATCTTTCCTGAAAAACTTATATTTTGTAACGTAAACACCGCAAAGTGCAGAAAAGCTGCCGCAAAACAAACCATTTTGCAGCAGCTTTTATAAATTACCTGAATCCGTGAAACTCAAATAGATGGAATAGCGGAAATCAAGATAAACAGAACTTTATAATAAAAAATGTATTCTTTGTATATCATCAAATGGGTGCAGCGGCAAGCTGCTGCCCCCTTGTTCGCGTTGTAAGAAAAAACAAACCGAAACTTGATTGTTCGCGGCTGAAAAGCATTATGAACCGCGATCGGTTTATTTCAGCACGAGTAAACTAACATCGCGAAATCGGGAGCGCAGGCTCTGCGCCGCCGGCAGCTTTTATAAATTACTTTTTGATATCAGTCTGTGGCTATGATGTCAGCAAATTCCGGCTCGGGATCGATCTCGGCGCCCTCCGGAACTGCGGTCTCCTCTGTATCGGCGCTTTCATCTTCGGCAGTTTCTTCCTCGATCACCTCATCGGTCACCTTCATCGGCTCCTTCGGCACCTTGTTCGTAAGAACAAAACCGCATGAAAACGGCGCAAGAGTCATTTCACGGCCTGAAAGCACTGTTCCCATAAAGGTTTTGCCGTCCGTGAACTCCTCCGGCACAACGAACCTGATCTCATAATCCGCAGCATTGAACACACAAATAAGCTGCTCATCCTTGCTGCGCCTTATGTATCCCATAGTTCTGCCCGTTGAGCCGAAATTGATAAAGTCGCCGTCCACAAGACACTCACAAGCATGACGCATTTTACCAAGCTCCTTGTACCACTGAAGCAGATCCTTGTCCTCTCTGCCCCAAGGGAATGTAGCGCGGTTGAACGGATCCTTATAGCCCTCAACTCCGACCTCATCGCCGTAATATATGCAGGGAACGCCCGGCAGCGTGTAAAGTATGCCGCTGGCTACCCTCATCTTCATCAGACCGTATTTCCTTTGTTCAGGAGTCATTTTTGTGGATGCCTGCCATTCTCTGCCTCGTCCGTACTGCCTTTCGCCTGCAAGCAGTGTGATAACACGCTCGGTGTCATGGGTTCCAAGCAGATTCATAAGCGAACGAAGCACAGGACGAGGATAATTCTCCACCACATTCAGAATGATCTCGATCATGTCACGGCCGTCTCCGCAGTCAAGGAAACCTAAAATAGCGTCTCTGAACGGATAGTTCATAACGCTGTCAAGCTCCTTTCCGTAAAGGAAACGCCTGCGTGAGCCGTAGCTTTCCTTGTTGGAGGCGTCCTCCCAGACCTCGCCAAGCAGCAGAGCCTCAGGATCCTCACTCTTTATCGCCTCACGGATATACTCGATGAACTCATCGGGCAGTTCGTCGGCAACATCAAGCCGCCAGCCGCTGTTGCCGTTGCGTATCCATGTGCGGATAATGCCGTTCTCGCCGTTTATATATTCGTTAAAGGAATTTGAAAGTTCCTCCACCTCGGGCAGAGTGTCAAAGCCCCACCATGAATTGTATATATTCGGCCACTCGATAAACTTGTACCATGTGTAATAGGGCGACTGCTTTGAATTATAGGCACCGTTGCCCTCATATCTGTTTTCACGGTTGAAGTATTTGCTGTCGCTGCCGGTATGGCTGAAAACACCGTCGTTTATAATGCGTATGCCCAGCTTTTTAGCCTCGGCGCACATCTCACGGAAATCCTCTGTCGTGCCCAGTATCGGGTCGATCTTCTCATAATCGCCCGTATCGTAGCGGTGATTTGAATAAGCCTCAAATATCGGGTTCAGATAAACACAGGTAACGCCAAGCTCGGCAAGATAAGGCAGCTTGCTTGTAATACCCTTGAGATCACCCTGGAAAAAGTCGGAATTCGTTATCATTCCGAATTCATTCGGGCGCCAGTCGGGTATTCTGTCCCACTCGGTCTGAAGCTTTTTGTCGGGATAAACTCCCTTTTTCTTTTCACCGGAGAAGCAGAATCTGTCAGGGAATATCTGGTACATTATGCCGCCGGGCAGCCAGCTTGGAGTTTCAAATTCATTATCATAGCAGGTAAGCTGGAATCTCGGCTCATTTTCGCAGAGTGAAAGATATCCCTCGCCCCCGAAGCCTTTCATAATGAACCGGCGGCCGTATCTGGTATCCATTCCGAAGTGGTACCAGTACAGACCTATCCTGTCCAGCTTGAGGTCACATTCCCATACCTCGTGATCGTCTCCTACCATGCCGGCCCAGTACATACCGTTGACAAGAGTATCGCCGTAACGGTCGTCCTTCACTGCCAGAACAGCGCCGGAGCACCCCAAGTCCCTCGGCAGGATGATCCGGAAATGAACGTTCGTACCCAACGGAATAGCGCCTGTGGGGAAACGATATTCTTTTTCACGAGAATTAAAAAGCATCATAGTATCTACCCCTTCTATCAAATCATAATATTATCAAGACCGTTTTCCTCACAGCACCGCCCTGTATGACCATGCTGTTCCGCATGAAGAAAATACGGATACCCTGAAATACTATTGATATTCGGATAATATTATAATCCCTTAAAACCGTGATGTCAAGGGCATTTTTAAAGCATTAATTGCACAATTATATCCATAATTGTAAAATCTTGCCACTGACAGTGACTTTATGGGATAAGCTTATTCTTCTTTCGGAATAATACTCATATTTTATCAAACGGTTAAGAGCAATATGTAAAAATACACTATTATTATGGTTTCTCACAAAAATCAAGCGATCGTCCGTTCACAAAAAACGGCGGTCACTTCAAAAAATTATTTTATAACCTGAATCCGTGAAACTAAGAACGGTATAAACACAAAAGTTGCGGCGGCAAGCTGCCGCCGCAGGCTCTGCGCCTGCCGCCTCTCGGCGGCGGGTTGCTTTTAAACTGACTGTTTTTTGATTCACCCCTGCGGAGCGCTTGTAGCTTAGGGATTTCGCGCTCTGCGGAGCGCGACCAAGGACTCTGTCCTTGGA
>CADBPE010000199.1 GCA_902796475.1 uncultured Ruminococcus sp. | reverse complement strand
GCTTGGAGCTTTCGGGCTTTGAGGACTCCTGACTGCTTTCCGGCTTTGAACTCTCAGGCTTGGATGATTCAGGCTTTGAGGATTCGGGCTTGGATGTCTTGGACTCCTTTTCCTCTTCCTTCAGCTTCTTGATATACTCGGCTGCCGTTCCGTAAGGGATAGGCGCACTGCTGCCGCAACCGCCCGGAGAAAATACAGTCGGGACCTGCTTGGTCGCGGAAACCGCAGGACCGAAATCCGTATCGTAGGGCATCATGCTTGTAACATAATAGTAACCGTCATACTTGTAATCGTAAGAACCGGAAGGAAGCTTTACACGCTTTATCTCCTTGCCGTTTTTGAAGTATACCTGAGCTGCCGCCGCAGAATATGAGCTGCTTCCGGCATAATCTACCCAGCCTACGGGCACTATCTCGTCATACTCGGTCGATACCGGACCATAGAACTCAACCATAAGCTCGTCCAGACCATCGCCGTTGTAGTCGTAAACATAAGTGGCAATATACACCGGAGACTTCAAGTCGTTTCTGAATCTCATGTCAAGAGAACCGTAGTCGATGGTAGCGTCAAGACCTCTTTCGGCGTATGTTGAGGGATAAGCATGAGCGTGTCTCTCAACTGCGGTCATGCCGGCTTTCATAGCGGCAATATAGATGGTGGTCGAAGCCTGACAGATACCGCCGCCGTACTCAGGCACATACTGACCGCCGACAATTGCTGTTGACTGGACATATCCGCCGACAGTACCGTTATCATAATAGTGAGTGTAACCGTTGGTAGTGTCGCCCGTCATGCCGTTAAACGAGAACGTCTCGCCGGGATTAACAATAGTGCCGCCTGCTGCGCGCACAGCAAGCTCCATATTGTAGTTGGAATTATACACATTTGCCGCCGTTGTGCGGTGCGAAGCTATGAGCTTGGTGCCTGCCTTTACATCTGCAAGCGTTACCGTAAACTTTGCAGGATATTTTTTAAGAGTGAAGGAACCGCTCTTATTGCTCTGAGCGATTATATTTTTAAGATTCTTCTCCAGCTCGCTGCGGTTGACGGTCTTGCCGTCCTTGCCGTTCGCATAAGTGAATTTTTCCTTTGCGTGCTGATCGAAGCTTACAACGCGGGCATTCACAGGTTCCTCGTTAAAGGCGCGTTCTACCTTGCTCACTGCGTTTGAAACATTGTTTTCATCAAGCGTGACCTCTATCTCATAGGCTGTCACGCCGTTCTTTACATTGCTTGTGAGCGTAGGCAGCACTATCTCTCCTCTGCTAAGCTTGTACGCTTCGTCGATAACGCTGTCAACATTGTCATGGAAAACAAAATCATTCTCGTCAAGGCTGACCTTGCCGCCTTCGCATACCACCGAAACAGAGATAGGCGTCTTCATTGCGTTTATCCTGCCTTCAAGAGCTTCTCTTGCCTGTTCCTTGGTCTTGCCGGTCATGTCAATGCCTTCGATAGTCACCTTCACCTTTTTGCCGAAGGTATTGTCAACCTTGCTTGTTTCTGCGGGCTTAGAGCTTTCCTCCCGCTTTTTCTCGTCAGATGACTGGTCAGACGGATCAGCCTGACTCTCTCCCGAAACGATCACCGAAGGATCAGCTCCGGATATCTCGCTTATCTGAGGAAGAGAACCGTCGCTGCTCTGAGAGCCTTGTATATATGGGAATGATGTATCGGAGATCGGATCACCGTTTGCGCCTGCAACGACAGAGCCTGACGCTTCTGCTGACGCCGGTGATTTTCCGCTTGCATTAATCATTATAACTGCGGCTATTGCTCCGGCGCATACTACTGCCGCAGCCGCCACAACAGGCACTACCGGAAACTTCTTCCCCGGCCTGCCGTACTTAGGCTGAGAGCTTCCGCTCCTGACGTCCTGCGTACTCCGGGCGTCAATATCTGTTGTCTGCCCGTTGTTAGGGCTTAACTTGCTGATATCCTTTTTTCCCATCAGGAAACCTCCTTATATAATTGAAACAATGAAATTATTTTTCTATGTCACCATGAATAATCATACAACAAACGCCCGCTCTTGTAAAGCATATTCTTGTAAAATAGATGTAGGAGATTTGTAAACAACATTTTTAAATTTGGTAATTCTGTCGTTCTTCCACAACCCTATTTGTGCAATCAGCCAATCTTGGAGGACTCCGGTCTCCGGTGGAGACCCGCACCCTCCAAACCACCTGCCAAATGGGCAAACAGCATTTTCGGGGGTGTCGGGGGGACTTTTCTGCAAAAGTCCCCCTGACCCTGCAAGCCTTTGAAAAGGCTTGAGCGAAACTTTTGTGTTTGGTTTTTGGGAAGTATTTCTTGCGCGGGCTGCTGCGTTTCCGCTTGTTTATCTATGAACGCGAAAGTATCTTTTTATATGCGGAATCTATTCCGATAGCTCCAAGCGGCGCGGTTATAAGAATAGCAAGTACGGCTACCGAAAGGACGGTCTTTCCGCAGGGCAGTCCGAGCGAGAGCGGCACTGAGCCTATTGCAGCCTGCACCGTCGCTTTCGGCAGATATGCAATAACACAGAAAAACCTTTCTTTAAATGTAAGGTTCGTGCGCAGCATACACAGAAAAACTCCCGCAGAACGGAACAGCAAACCTATAAATATCATCAGTACCGCCATGCCGCCGGCTTCAAGAGTATAACGAATGTCCACAGCCGCGCCGACCAGCACGAAAAGCAGTACCTCTGCGGCTATCCACAGCTTTCCGAACTTTTCAGAAAGTCTTTTCGAAACCTTCTTTTCAGAACGCAGCTTTATCACGCAAGCCATAGCGACCACCGCAAGCAGTCCGGATACAGCCACATAAGGCTTTGCAAGCGTTTCGCACGACATAAGAAGAAATGCCGCGCCAAGAATTATCACCGACTTTGAAGTATTCCTGATCTTGTGCGATCTCTTGAACGATATCTCAAAAAACAAATATATCAGCAGTCCCGAAAGAGCGCCGAGAGCAACTCCGAGAATTATCGAAACAGGAATGTTTACAAAATCCATAACCTGAACAGAGCCGCCCTGAGCCATAGCCGCGAATGTCGAAAACAGGACGATCACCAGGATATCATCACACGAAGCGCCCGCCAGTATCATCTGAGGTATGCTTTTTTCAACGCCGTATTTTTCCTCTATCAGCCTGACCATTCTTGGCACCACCACAGCCGGCGAAACAGCGCTGAGCACCGCGCCCATTACCGCAGCTTCAATATAGCTCACATTAAGCAGCAGCGGCGCAAAGATAAAGTACCCCAATATCTCGCAGCATGCCGGCAGAAAAGCCATAAGCGCCGCCGGACGTCCCACCCTTTTCAAGTCGGAAAGGTCAAGCGAAAGACCCGCTTTTATAAGTATAATAATCAGAGCTATCTGCCGCAGCTCAGAGGATATCCCCAGCACAGACGGATCCAGAAGGTCAAGCACAAAAGGACCCACAACTATGCCCACTCCGAGCATGCCCACAATATGCGGCAGTCCTGCCAGTCGGAAGAGCGCCCCGACAGCCATACCGGCAATGATTATTATTCCCAGTGACATCAACATGTTTTTTCCTCCATTATTTAAACACAAGTTTTTTAGGAAGGATCCCCCCAGTTTACACCTCCGAAGAAAAAAGCTGACAACTCCTGCTTATTGGCAGAAGTCATCAGCTTTGAAAGCGGTTCTGAGCGGCAGCAGCCTGCTCAAGGGAGAACATCATTCCCTTTTGTTTATTCTTTTATCTTGCGACGATCACCGCTGAGGGCTTTGAAGTATTGTCCGTTTCAGTGCCCTTTTTACTCTCATTCTTTGCGGCGTCTAACACCTTCTGGGCGGTACCGTAGGCAATGGGACCGTTGCTGCCGCAGCCTACCGGTGAGTAAATGGTCGGTATCTCGCCTGTCGCATAAGCTGCCGGACCATAATCAACATCATTCGGGATATAATTTATTACTGTCCAGTATGTTTCATAGTGCAGCTCGTAAGAGCCTCTGGGCAGGTTCACACGGTTGACTTCCTTGCCGTTCTTGAAGTATACCTTTGCGCCCATAGCAGAGAAGTTCTTGGAATCCGCATAAGTTACCCAGCCTACCGGAACGATCTCATCATAATCGGTTGAAAGCGGGCCGTACATTTCGACCATAAGCTCTTCAAGACCGTCATAATTATAATCATAAACATAAGTAGCTATGTAAACCGGCAGATCATAATTGTTCTTGAAACGCATATCAAGATTGCCGTAGTCGATAGTAGAATCAAGTCCGTACTCAGCGTAAGATACCGTAAACATATGGGCGTGTCTCTCGATGATCTCCATGTTTGCCTTGAGAGCGCAGTTATAAATTGTAGTCGCAGCCTGACAGATACCGCCGCCGAACTCGTCGCGGCTCTCGCCCTGAACATAAGCCTGCGAAGGAACATAGCTGCCCTCTACGCCGTTTGCATAGTGGTGAACGTTTCCGTTAGTGGTGTCGCCGGTCATCTCGTTAAACGAGAATATCTCGCCGGGCTTTACAACGGTACCGCTTGCAGCCCTGATAGCTAACTTCATATTCTCATTGGAAGCGTAAACGTTTCTTGCCGTTGTGCGGTGAGAAGCGATAAGCTTGGTGTTCGCCTTGATCTCCGGCAATGTGACCTTGAAGGGAGTAAGGTGCTTTTCAATTGAGAAGCTGCCCTTCTTATCAGCCTGATCCAGAATGTTCCTGATCTTGGAAGCAAGCTCATCATGGTCAAGCATAAAGCCGTCCGAACCGTCAGCATAAGTGAATTTTTCCTTTGCGGTGGGGTCAAACTTGGTAACGTGAGCATCTACCGGCAGAACATCATAAAAATCCGCAGCCTTCTTTATAGCCGCATCGACCGAATCCGTGTTTATATGGGAATCGACTCTCAGGTTAGTAATGCCGTTGTCGTAAGTATTCTCGACCGTCAGGGTATTCAGCTCTCCCCGGCTGTAATGATAAGCCTGAATGAGAACATCTGAAAGGTTAGTATCAAACTCAAAGTCATTCTGAGTAAGGGTAAGCGTCTTGCCGTCGCATACTATCGTGATAGCGATAGGCTCTCTTATTTCCATAAGCTTATCCTGCATGGCGTCATAAGCCTGAGTGAGAGTTTTTCCGGAAAGGTCAACGCCCTCGACCTTAACATTTTTGCCAAAGTAGATATTGGTGGTATCGACAGGAACGATCTCAGGCACTTCTTCCGATGCCTGTTTGCCCTCTCCCTTTGCATCGGGAGCCTTGGAAACCACAGAAATATCGGCTGACGCTTCTGTTTTGTCCGATATCTTAGCTGCCGTCTGATCGGAATTTTTGCTCATCATCCACGCAGTCACACCTGCGCCGACGCCTGCGCATACCAACAGAACAGCAGCAACCGCCACAGCTGTGCGTGAACGCTTTTTCTGGCGCGGTATATGTGTCTTTTTGGGTTTTTTATCAGTTTCGGCAAAAACGACAACACCGTCATCATCATTATCGTCTGAAGGTGCGGATGAGTTTGACCTTGAATTTTTCTTTTTTGTATCGGCAGGCTTTTCATCAGCGCCCGCAAAAACTACGGCGTCTTCATCATCGTCATTTTCTTCGTCCGTCACTGTTCCGGACACATCCTGAACGCTCTCTTCTGCTTCGGCAGCAGTGTCGGACTTATCCTCAGCAGTTTCTTCGGCTTCATTTTCTGCCTGAATATCATCATTATCAGCGGATATTTCCTCTGCCGCTTCAGCGATAACAACGTCCGGGGTCTGCTCGGGGCTTAAAGAACCTTCTTCCTTCATACCTTCTGTCACGTTTAATGTACCCTTGTCGTCAGCAACCACTTCAGTTGCCTTTACAGCCTTGAGCTGCGGCGTATCATTCCTTTTATCGGTATTTTCCATCAAAAAGCCTCCATCTCTTTTTATCAAACACAATTCAACAGAAATATACTCTTACCTTTATATAATACAACAAACCCAGCCAAAAAGTAAAGTACATTTTGAAAGGAATTTCTTCCAAACTTAATTCCCTTCCGACACCCGATTTTGTCTATATATTGTATACTGTTTTCCGCAAAAAGCATCCCAGAATAATACCGTCATAATGACAGCGCAATTTTGTACGCAAATAAAACGCAAATAAAAAACTGATATTTTAAAAAAATCCCTTGACCTGAGAGATATTTTAATGTATAATAATAGTTACTTGCTGGAATAACTCAGTTGGTAGAGTACCTCACTCGTAATGAGGAAGTCGAGGGTTCAAGTCCCTTTTCCAGCTCTC
>CADBPE010000198.1 GCA_902796475.1 uncultured Ruminococcus sp. | reverse complement strand
TTTAAGATCCTTGATCGTATCCGCCACTTTGCTTTTTAATCATGAATTGAAGATCGGGAATACAAAAATGTTTACTGTAAAAAATGACCTACGGCACCTTGAGCTGACGGATAGATCTTTATACGGTATATTAACGAGATCACAAAAATCAACTATCAAATCAGGAGGTGTCAGCAAACATGGAACCGGTCATAGCCATTGTGCTTATCATAGTTGTGGCTGCCGCTGTCGGAGTAGGCGCTTTCTTCGCCGGTATACAGTACCGCAAGAAGGTCGGCGAAAACAAAATCGGCTCTGCCGAAGAAGAAGCCAAGCGTATCGTTGAAGAAGCCCAGAGAGATTCCGAAGCCATAAAGAAAGAAGCAGTCATTGCCGGTAAGGACGAGGCTCACAAGCTGCTTTCAGACGCAGAGCATGAGATTTCCGACCGCAGGAAGGAAATACAGCGTCAGGAACGCAGGATCCAGCAAAAGGAAGAATCAGTAGAAAAGAAGCTTGAAAACCTTGAGAAAAAAGATGAAACCGTAAACCAGAGAATAAAAGCTGCCGAGCAGCGCCTTCAGGAAGCGGAGGATCTCAAGCAGAGCCAGCTCTCTGTGCTTGAAAAAATTTCCGGCTTCACTCAGGAGCAGGCAAAGGCCTACATCCTTGATAATCTTGAAAACGACCTTACTCACGAGAAGGCCGTCAGGATCATGGAGTACGAACAGAAGACAAAAGAGCAGTGCGAAAAGAGCGCAAGAGAGATCATATCTCTTGCTATACAGCGTGTTGCCGCCGATCATGTAAGCGAATCCACAGTATCGGTCGTACCGCTGCCCAGCGATGAAATGAAGGGCCGCATTATCGGCCGTGAAGGAAGAAACATCAGAGCGATAGAAACTCTCACCGGCGTCGATCTTATCATAGACGACACTCCGGAAGCGATAACCCTTTCATGCTTTGAGCCTGTTAAGAGAGAGATCGCAAGAGTTACTCTTGAAAAGCTCATATCAGACGGCAGAATACACCCGGCAAGGATAGAAGAAATGTACGAGAAGGCCCGCAGAGAGGTCGAGTACATGATAAAATCCGAGGGCGAAAGAGCGATCATCGAAGCCGGCGTAAACGGAATACACCCGGAGCTGGTAAAGCTTCTGGGCAGACTGCATTTCCGCACCAGCTACGGACAGAATGTGCTTGACCATTCGCTTGAGGTCGCATATCTTGCAGGGATCATGGCTTCCGAGCTTGGACTTGAACCGACTATGGCAAGAAGAGCAGGTCTGCTGCACGATATCGGCAAGGCTCTTGACCACGAAATAGAAGGCTCACACATCGAGATCGGCGTAGACGTTGCCCGCAAGTACAAGGAAAGCGAGATCGTTATCCACGCTATCCATGCTCATCACGGCGATGTTGAAGCAAAGACGATAATAGCTTGTCTTGTACAGGCTGCCGACGCTATCTCTGCCGCAAGGCCGGGCGCAAGGCGTGAGAATCTTGAGAACTACATAAAAAGACTCGAAAAGCTTGAAGAGGTCGCCGCATCATTTGAAGGCGTTGAGCGCTGCTTTGCTATTCAGGCAGGCCGTGAGATCCGCATAATCGTCAAGCCTGAGACCATTAAGGATGACGATATGGTATTGCTTGCTCGTGACATCTGCAAGAAGATAGAGGAAGACGTAGAATATCCCGGTCAGATCAAAGTAAACATCATTCGTGAATCACGGGCAGTCGAATACGCTCGTTAAGCGAATCTATGGGTCACCCATTCAGCGGGTGACCCTGTATTTTTTTGTAATTTTTTTCAGAGGGCCTGCGCCCTTTCCCCCATGATATCCTCAATTATTTTTTGCGCTAAAAAAAGCACCTCCCTTTCGGGAGGTGTGGAAGTCAATTTTCGTGTTTGTCAGGTCGGCTCCGTCTCTTACGAGGCAGAGCTTTTATCAATTTTTAACGATTTATCTGATCTTTGCGCCTGCAGGAACACCGTCCAGGAATATTACCTTTACATCATCGCCGGCGTCGGCTGCAAGTATCATTCCGTTGCTCTCAACGCCGCAAAGCACAGCAGGCTTTAAGTTTGAAACAAGAATTACCGTCTTGCCAACAAGCTCATCGGGTGTGTAATATTTTGCAATGCCGCTGGCTACGGTCCTCTCCCCGCTGCCGTCATCAAGCGTGAGCTTCAGCAGCTTCTTAGCCTTCTTGACAGGCTCGCAGGCGATTATCTTTGCGGCTGTCAGATTCACCTTCATAAAATCGTCAATGCCGATAAGCGCAATATTTTCCGGCTTTGCGTCAGCCTTTTCGGACTTCTGCTCTTCCGCTGCCGTTTCGGCGGGCTTATTTGCGCCTAAAAGCTTATTCAGCTCCTCGATCTCCTTTTCAGTGTCGATCCTTGGGAAGATTATCCCGCCCTTGTGAACGGTCACGTTTCTGGGCAGAGCGCCAAATGCAGCCGAAAGCTCATAGTTGGCGGTGCTTTCGTCTGCGCCTATCTGCTGCCATACAACAGGCATAGTGGTGGGCATAAACGCCGAAAGCAAGGTTGATATGATCCTTATGGTCTCCAGCAGATTGTAGAGAACACACGCAAGACGCGCTTTGTTGCTCTCGTCCTTTGCAAGAACCCAGGGAGTCGTTTCGTCAATATACTTGTTTGCGCGGGAAACCACCTTGAATATTTCTTCAAGCGCTTTATTAAGCTGAGTGTTGTCTACATACTCGTCAACCGCTGCGCTGAGAGCGACAGCCTGAGCAATAAGGTCGTCATCGAACTCACCGCTCTGCTGCTCCGTCGGGAGCGTACCGCCGAAGTATTTGTCAACCATTGCTACGGTGCGTGAAACAAGGTTGCCCAGACCGTTTGCAAGATCGGTATTCATGCGGTTTATCATTATCTCGTTTGAAAAAGAGCTGTCAGAGCCGAGAGCCATCTCACGAAGAATGTGATAGCGTACAGCATCCGCGCCGTAGCGCTCGCCAAGCTGGAACGGATCAATGATGTTGCCCAGCGACTTGCTCATTTTCTTGCCGTCAAAGGTTATCCAGCCGTGAACTGCAAGATGCTTTGGCAGCGGCAGATCAAGAGCCATGAGCATTGCCGGCCAAATAATAGCGTGGAAACGCATGATATCCTTTGCCACCATGTGAACGTCTGCGGGCCAGAACTTGTCATAATCGCTGTATCGGTCGTTGTCGTAGCCAAGGGCGGTTATATAGTTTGAAAGAGCGTCTATCCACACATAAACAACGTGCTTTTCATCAAAGGTAACGGGAATGCCCCATGTAAAGCTCGTTCTTGAAACACAGAGATCCTCAAGACCGGGCTTGATAAAGTTATTTACAAGCTCAACGGCTCTTGTTTTGGGGCGCAGATAGTCCGTTTCGGTAAGGAGCTTTTCTATCCTGTCGGCAAACGGCGACATTTTAAGGAAGTACGCTTCCTCCTTAGCCTCAACTACAGGTCTGCCGCAGTCGGGACACTTGCCGTCTATCAGCTGGGATTCCGTCCAGAAGCTTTCGCATGGAGTACAGTATTTGCCCTTGTATTCGCCCTTGTAGATATATCCCCTGTCATACAGCTCCTTGAATATCTTCTGCACCGATTCAACGTGATAATCATCGGTGGTGCGGATATACCTGTCGTAGCTGATATTCATATAGCTCCAGAGAGCCTTGAACTTGTCAACTATCTTATCAACATACTCCTTGGGGGTAACTCCGGCTTCGGCGGCCTTCTGCTCGATTTTCAGACCATGCTCGTCAGTACCCGTAAGGAACATCACGTCATACTTCTGCATGCGCTTGTACCTTGCGATAGAGTCGCAGGCGGCTGTGGTGTAGCAGTGACCTATGTGCGGGTTGCCCGATGGATAGTATATGGGCGTGGTGATATAATATTTTTCTCCGTTATGCAGCTGCATAATAATTCCTCCTCATTATTCCTTTAAAATATTTATAGATTCATCTTGCCGTATATCAGTTAGTATCGTCCATTTTTATAAGATATATCTTATCGTGCAGCCTGAAGCCTGTTTTTTTGAACAGACCCATAGCTGCGGCGTTTTTGGTATGGGTATACAGTACGGGCTTCTTATTGCATGATGTTATCATTTTTACGATATACCGGCACATTTTATATCCTATGCCGGTATGTCTTTCGCCTGCAAGAACGGCTATCGACTTAATACGGATATAGTCATCCGTATGACCGCCAAGTACGGTGTTGCCAAGCATTCGCCCGTC
>CADBPE010000197.1 GCA_902796475.1 uncultured Ruminococcus sp. | reverse complement strand
CCGCAGAGCAGACCCCCGCAGCACAGCCCGCAAAGACCGCCGCAGGGAAGACCCCCGCAGCACAGTCCGCAAAGATCGCCGCAGTACGGTCAGCGCAGACCTCCGGCACGTCCCGGCTCGGATGAGATGATGAGAAAAAGCTACGCCGAATACCGCAGAAAGCAGCGCCGCAGGAAAAAGATAATGTTTGTCAGTGTAATGCTGATGGTCGTAGCGTTGTTGATAGTATTCTTTTTGCTGATGAATATTTCCTGTACCGGCTCGGATAAGAACGGCAAGTCCGAAACGAGCGCTGTTTCCGCAGCCGCAGCAGAAACGGATACAGGAGTCAGGGATTCGTCGGAATTATCGGCGCAGGCATCCGGCAATACATCCGCCGCAGCGTCCGCTGAGGAAAGCGAAGCGCAGGAAAGTTCAGACAGACCATCAGACAAGCCCGTTTACACAAAAATCCATAATTATAACGTCAATAACGGCAGGCTGTCGGATGCAGCCAGATATGAGCTTGACAACACCCTTACGACCAGCTATGTTGCGCTTTATGACGTTACTGCCGATGAGATAATCTATTCAAGAGAGCTGAACAGGAAGATATATCCTGCAAGCACCACAAAGCTGCTCACCGCAATAACGGCAGCAAATATAATAACCAATCCCAAGACTGTAATTACGGTCGGTGATGAGATAAACATGTGCAACTGGGAATCCAGCAAGGCATATATAGAGGAGGGCATGAAGCTCACCTTTGAAATGCTTATGGATGCTCTGTTGCTGCCGTCCGGAAATGACGCAGCCTACACTATGGCGGTAAACGCCGCAAGAATTTACAAGAACGACCAGACCATTCCCAACGAGGAAGCCGTGAAGATATTCATGGAGCTTGTAAACGACTGCGCAAAACAGATAGGCGCTGATCACACGCATTATGTGACCCCTGACGGCTGGCACGATGACGATCACTACACTTCCGCCCATGATCTTGCGGTGATAGGGGATTATGCAATGACCGTACCTATCGTGAGAAGATCCTGCGCAAAGCCCTATGTTGAGTGGACGCTTGTCAAGGGCGGTACTATAAACTGGACAAACTCCAACAAGCTGATACTTGAAGGCTCAGGCTTCTACTCCAAGTACAACGACGGACTTAAAACCGGCTTTACAGACGAAGCAGGAACGTCGGTAGTGGCCTCCGCGACCATGAACGGACACACGTTTATTGCAGTTGCCATGAACGGATACACACTGTACACCAAGTACGAGGACTGCAACACGATGTTCAAAAAAGCCTTTGAGCTTTATGATCTCGAATTTACCACAGAGATGGATCCGGAGCCGGAAACAAGCGAAGAAAATGAAGCGTCCGATGATAATGAAGAAGAGGACGATGGGTGATACCTGTATTTGCTGAATGTATACAGTCAAAAAGAACTGCCGCAGAATTATCAGATCTGCGGCAGTTCTTTTCTGTGCAAATAAAAAACACAAAAGTTTCGCTCAAGCCTTTTCAAAGGCTTGGCGCAGAGCCTGCTCTCACGATTTCGCGTTGTCGGAAAAGCAGTCTAAAACCTGATCTCCCGCGCTTCAAAATATCACACAAAAAAGAAAAACAGCAAAATTTCGCTCAAGCCTTAATTTGAAAGCCCTGAGAAAAACAGCGACGAAACATCTGCAAAGTTGATCTCTTTTACGTCTTCATCGGAAATAATAGGATATTCAGCGATCGTGTTTCCGGCACATTCAAATGTCAGCTTTCCAAGCACATCGCCTTTGCTTATGGGCGCTTCGACCTCGGACGGAAGATATACCTTTGGCTCCACTTTAACGCTGCTGTCTTTTTTGAGCAGTACAGGTTCAGGCTTGCTGACAGTTGTTTTTACAGAATCGGTCATGCCGCTTATCACGGGCAGAGTAACGCTCGCTTCATCGGGTATGCCGGGAACGTACATCATATAACCCGCAAATCCGCAGTCAAGCAGCTTTGCAGCGTCGCTGAATCGTTCCTTTCCGCCGGAGCAGCCAAGCACTACCGCAATAAGGTGCAGACCGTCACGCTGAGCAGTGGCGCTTATGCAGCTGCCTGCCTGGGATGTAGTGCCGGTTTTCAGTCCGGTTATGCCTTTATACGTTTTAAGAAGCTTGTTGGTGTTTACAAGCTGGGTCTTGCCGCCTCGCAGCTCGTCCATCCATATACCGCTGTAATCGAGTATCTTTTTATGCTTCAGCAGTTCCCTTGACATAACGGCAACATCATAAGCGCTGGTCACATGACCGTCCTCGTCCAGACCGTTGCAGTTTTTGAATACGGTTTCTTTCATGCCGAGACTTTTTGCCTTTTCGTTCATCTTGTTCACAAATTCTTCTTCGGTGCCGCACACGGCTTCCGCAAGAGCAACAGCGGCGTCGTTTGCGCTGGCAACGATAGTGGCTTTTATCATGTCGTCAACGCTCATCGTTTCGCCGGGTTCAAGCCAGATATCCGAGCCGCCCATTGACGCTGCATGCGCAGAAGCCGTTATCATCTCGTCATACGAGAGCCTGCCGCTTTCGATCGCCTCCATAACGAGTATCAGCGTCATGACCTTAGTGATAGATGCGCATGGTCTGACGCTGTGACTGTCCTTTTCAAACAGCACCTTGCCGGTGGCTGCGTCCATCAGCACAGCCGAGGGGGCTTTCAGCTCCTTTTCGTCAAGTGCCTGAACTTTATGCCGGAATATAGGCGCCGACATTATAGTGACCGACAGTGCCAGTATCAAAGATACAATTTTCAGAAATTTCATACCGCGCCTCCGTAAGTTTTTTATGGTCAATGTATATGTTTAAGCGGCGCAGGATATTTATTCTTGCTAAGATTTCGCCAATGAGGAGTTTTGTGTCTATTAACGCAGAGTACAGAATTGTTTTTGTAATAATAACAAACGCCCGCCCTTGTCTGTTGACAATGAGCGGGTGTATCATATCATCTTTTTTTCTTTTTTGGCTCGACAGCGGCAGGCTCAGCTGAGAAATCCTGAGCAAGAAATGCGTCTATCTCTCTTTTGAGTCTTGCTACCGGCAGTCCTACCACATTGTAGTAGTCGCCCTTTATGCCCTTGATGAACAAGGCACCTTTATTCTGTATGCCGTAGCCGCCGGCTTTGTCATAAGGCTCACTTGACTTTATGTACTGTTCTATCTCGTCTTCTGTCAGCGGATAAAACTCCACCTCAGTGACCTCCGAAAAGCTTTGGAACCTGCCAAGGTGATACAGACAGCAGCCCGTAATAACATAATGTGTTTTTCCGGAAAGCAGGTGCATCATCGTGCGGGCGTCGTTTGTGCTGCGGGGCTTGTTGAGGATTTTGCCGTCGATCAGTACCGAGGTATCGCAGCCGATGATAAGAGCCTTTTCTCTGCCTCTTGAAATGCTCTCGGCTTTCATGCAGGCAAGATATTCTGGACACTTATCCACAGGAAGATCCCTTGGCACCAGTTCCCTGATATCAGAGGGAATTATCCTGAAATCACTGTAAATCATACCGAGAAGTCCTTTTCTTCTTGGCGAGGCTGAAGCAAGTATGATGTCCATTATTAGCATCTCCCTTGAACATAGTATTTTTCATGATCCTGAAAAAGCGTATTATGATTCAGGCTTTATCATTAAGAAGCAGCTTGTATATTTCGCCTTTTTTGAAGCCTGTGAGCTTTGCACTCTCTCTTGCGGCGTCAGAAAGCGACATTCCTGTCTGTGCAAGCTCTCTGGCAGTGTTTACGGCTTCTTCAAGGGTGCTGTCCTTCTTTTCCTCCTCATGGCAGCCCTCGATCACAAGAACGATCTCGCCCTTTATGCTGTCATCGGAGTATTTTTCGGCAGCCTCCGCAAGCGTGGTGCGTATGACCTCTTCATGTACCTTGGTCAGTTCACGCACAATAGATATGCGTCTGTCGCCGAAATATTGCAGCATATCCCGCAGTGTGGCGGACAACTTGTGCGGCGCTTCATAAAAAACCATAGTTCTTTTCTCGCGGATAAGAGAAATAAGATGTTCGCGTCTGCTTGGCTTGTTTACGCTGAGAAAGCCCTCAAATGCAAAACGTCCCGTAGGCAGACCCGAAATAGCCACAGCCGTAGCAAGAGCCGTTGGTCCGGGCACTGCGCAGATCTGGATACCCCTTTCGGCACATTCTTTGACAAGCAGTTCACCCGGGTCGGAGATGCAGGGCATTCCGGCATCGGTAACTATGGCGCAGTTTTCGCCGTTTTCTATGCGGGCGCATATTTCCTCGCCCCGTTCGTTGGTGCTGTATTTATGGTAGCTCACCATTGGGGTGCTAATGTTGAATTTATTCAGCAGCTTGATGGTCACCCTTGTATCCTCTGCGGCTATGAAATCGACCTGAGAGAGAGTTTCTATGGCTCTGGGCGAAAAATCAGACAGATTGCCTATGGGTGTGCCTACTACAAAAAGCTTTCCGGACATTTATAAATATTCCTCCTTGTACGCGCCGTAAATGTCGATCATCTCCTGCGAGAGACCGCCGTTCTGATCTTCTATCAGCAAAACCGGCTCTGTTCGCAGACCGTTCGGTCTGCCGCCGCGTCTTCCTTCTATAAGAAAAAGCTTCGGTTCCTTATTTAGTCTTTGCTGGACGAAGCGCAGTCTTTTTGGCTCGATGCCGTATCTGCGCATTGAGCATATAATATCGCTCAGCCTTTCGGGACGCTGGCAAAGACAGAATCTTCCCGAAAAGTTCAGCAGACCCGCAGCCACACGCACGATATCATCCATAGTGCAGGTGAACTCGTGACGGGCTATTTTATGCGCTTCTCCGGGGTTTACTATGCCTGTGCCTGCCGCTTTATACGGCGGATTGCACACCACAAGGTCAAACGATGAAAGCGCAGCCTTGCCTTTCAGATCAAGAAGATCGCTGTGCAGAACGGTTATTCTCTCCTGCAGACTGTTCAGCTCCACGCTTCTTTGAAGCAGTGAGCAGGCGGATCCCTGAATGTCCACTGCCGTCACATGGGCAGGCGCATCGTCACGGCACCATATAAGCGGAATAGCGCCGCAGCCGGTGCCAAGCTCGCAGGCGATGTCATTTTTTCTTGGAGATGCGAAATTCGCCAGCAGAACGGTATCTGTCCCGAAGGAATGCTCTTCCGAAACAATGACCTTTATTCCGCTGCCAAGCGGTTCCAGCTTTTCTCCGTCATTTATCATCATGGGATCACCTCAAAATGATGAAAGATCAAAGGTAAATATTACACATTTCATGCAATTATCATTATTGTATATTCTATTCAGGTATTATAGCATAAAAATATAAATATATCAAGCGGGCAGCGCAGAGCATT
>CADBPE010000196.1 GCA_902796475.1 uncultured Ruminococcus sp. | reverse complement strand
GCGCGGTAGCCAAGAGTCTCAAGACCTGCGCCTGTGCCGGAATTTACAACATCGGAAAGCATCCTGTTCATTATAGTTGCAGTTTCGGCGGAAATAACTCTGTCGGGAACACCTCTGTCGGTATTGTCAAGAAGGATATTTCCGTCCTTGTCCTCCACCTTAAAGTAGCAGTACGGCTCGTAATAGTAGCCGCCATTGCAGAATATCTCGTAAGCGGCAGTCATTTCCTGAACAGTAGTGCCGCCCGTAAAGCCGCCTATCGAAAGACCGGAAAGGTTCTCAGGGTCATTTTCCGGATCAAGATGCGTAAAGTTGAGGCTCTGAGTGAGGAAGTTGTATGCAGCCTCCATGCCGACCATTTTCAGCACGCTTACGGCAGCGCCGTTTGACGAAATATCAAGAGCAAGTGTGGCTGTAATGTTGCCGTAGTAGTTCTGATACCAGTTGTTGGGTCCGGGCATGGGATCGCCGCCTTCGGTGTAGCTCCAGTTGTAAACAGGCACATCGGCTACAAGTGACGAATAGTTGATGTGTCCCTGTTCAAGAGCAAGCGTGAAGGATGTGAGCGGCTTGATCGTAGAGCCGGGCTGCAGAGCCGACTGAGATGCGTTATCCCAGAGAAGTCTGCCGTCTCTTTCCTGCCTGCCGCCAACGGTGGCAAGTATCCTGCCGTCAAAGTCCATCATCATATATCCCACATCAAGAGTGGGATCGTCGGGTGTTTTCCAGTCAAGGACCTTCTTCTCAGCGATTTCCTGAGCCTTTTTGTCCATTGCGCTGTAAATTTTCAGACCCTTGCTGTATATCATGTCCTCGGCTTCGCTTACGGTTATTTTAAGCTCGGCGGCAAGATCACGGGATACCGATCTGAAAAGTCTGTCATCATACCAGCTCCAGCTTTCTGATTCGTCTTCTTCCTCCTCGATCTCGTAGCCGATGAACTTCATATTTTCTGAGTCTATCTTAGCCTGTGCATACTCATCGGCGCTTATCATTTCCTGATCGAACATCTCAGCAATAACTATATCGCGGCGCTTCTTGTTCTTTTCCGGGAAGATGAGCGGGTCGAATGCGTAGGGGTTCTGGGTAATGCCTGCAATAGCCGCGCATTCGGCTACGGTGCAGTCCTGAATATCCTTATTGAAATAAAGTCTTGCCGCAGACTGTACTCCACGGCAGCCGCTGCCGTAGTTTACGATATTGAGATACGCCTCAAGGATATCGTCCTTGGTGTACTCCTTCTCAAGCTTCAGAGCGCGGAATATCTCACGCAGCTTACGGGTGATGCTCACCTCGTTGTCGTCCGTTATGTTCTTGATAAGCTGCTGCGTGATAGTCGAGCCGCCGAAATCGTCCTGACCGGTAGCAAGGCTGTATACGGCGCCGCCCGTTCTGTACCAGTCAACGCCGGGATGCTCATAAAAACGCTTGTCCTCAATAGCTATCTGGGCGTCGATCATCTTCTTGGGGATATCCTTGAAGCTGACCCATACACGGTTCTCGGTCGAGTAAAGCTGACGATAATCCTCCCACTCGCCTTTTTCGTTAAGAACGTAAACATGGCTTGTCTCGTTGAGCTTCAGATCTGCAAGGTTGATGTTAGACGGCTCGTTTGCGATATTTATAATATAGAACAATACGGAAACTCCAACCACAAGACCCGTGAAAAGTGCGACAAGAAAGCCTGTTATGAGCAGCTTGCCGATGGTTGCAAAAAATTCCCTGATAACGGACAAGACCGATACGGAAGACTTTCCCGCATCATCGTTGTAATTGCTTATATCTGTCTTTCTCAAGGCTTTGACCTCCTCTTTGCAATAATACAAATTCCTTCAGCTTTTCTTTTTATTATGCGCAGCGCAGACACTTCCGAAACAAAAAGCCTTAAAAACTCTGCTGCTGCCTGCTTTTTATAAATCACCTATGCTATTATACCATAAAATCAAAAAAATGGAATGTTTTTTTTTCAATTATTAATTCCTTATTTTAATATCTATATTTTGTCAAAAAATCTTTCGTGTATTTATGAATAATTACTCAATTTTCCCCAAAAAATATAATCAAAGGGGCTGATGGAATGAAAAAACTTATCATTATTACAGGGTGCATGGCTATTGTAAGCATACTGCTCACCTCGCAGCCAAATGACCGCATACGGGCAGACACCGCCGCTCCTGCCGCAGACGGAGCTGTTTCTCAGACAAGCAAAGCCGGAGAGAGTTTCTATACACTGAAGGAGTATAATAAAAGGCTGGCAGTCTACGAGGACGGAAAAAGCGAGCCCATCTATATAAGCGGCGTTTTTGTGAGCGAGCTGCCAAAAGCCGACCGTGATCTGATAAAAAACGGCATCCCCGCGCACAGCGAAAAGGAGTTAAGGCGGCTTTTAGAGGATTACTGCAGTTAAGGCGTACAGCGGCAAGTGATACTTTTGTACTAAAATATCACCTTCTCACAATAGTTATGACTCATGATATTTTTATATGAAATTATTGCAGATAATCGCCTGTACGGCATCTTTTAAATGGTGAATATTTTTCTGAAAACTATTTCCAAAAATTAGCAGTAAATGTCTGTAATACCTTTATTTATGCGGGTTTTCAAGGCGCTGAACGGGGCTGATTTTTCGTCACTTTGGAGAAAATTTATATTTTTTTGAGAATAATCCACAAAGTGCGGCTAAAAAATAAGGAAAATTATAATCATTTCGTGATTTTTTAAAAAATCAATAAAAAAGGGTGACAAAAAGATAAAAATAGTGTATAATAATAGCGGGTTGGTAATCAAAGTTACAGGGGGTAATAACGATGTACAGTATGATTTCTTATTGGCTAAAATTCTATCGCCATGAATGCGGACTAACTCAGCAGCAGGTGGCTGACAAGCTCAAGATCGAGCGTTCCACCTACACCTATTACGAAACAGGCAAAACAAAGCCTGACATCAGTACTCTTATCAAGATAGCAAAGGTGTATAACATCAGTTACACAAAGCTTCTGGAGGGTATTGAGGAAGAACTGGAAAGCGCTGTTGCAGACATTCATTCCGGTGCGTCCGCTGAGGACGAGGACACCATGAAGTACCGCACTCACGCCACTACCAAATACGAGGTAGAGCTTCTCTTCGTGGTGAGGAACCTTACTCCGAAGCAGAGGAAGGAAGTCATGAATTTAGCAAAAAAGCTTGTCAGCGAGACAGAAGCCTCAAGATGACAGGCTACATATTACTACCCACAAGGGCAGTCTCCGGCGGAGGCTGCCCTTTATATCATCATGGGTAAAAAGTCGGATATTCCCGACTTTTTGCCTGATCCTGAGAAAAGACCTGCATTGACATACACTTTCATGGGTCGTAAAATGGAAAATATAGTAAATGACCGGGGGAATCAGAAATGCAGAATATCAAAGGTCTCACCGATGACGAGGTGCGCTTGTCCAGAGAAAAATACGGAGACAACAATCTGACGGAGCAAAAACGTGAGGGATTTTTCCGCAAGCTGCTGGACAACTTCGGGGATCCGATGATAAAAATACTTTGTGTGGCTCTGCTGCTGAACGTAGTCTTTGTGCTGCTTCACTATATTGCCGGCATCGGCGATACCGAATGGTACGAAACAGCAGGCATAGCCGCCGCTGTTCTGATAGCTACCTTCGTTTCGACACTCTCAGAGCACAAAAACGAAAACGCCTTTCGCAAGCTGCAGGAGGAGGCTTCCGTAATACGCTGCAAGGTTTGCCGCAGCGGCGGCGTAACAGAACTGCCCATTATGGATATAGTTGTGGGCGACAAGGTAATTCTGCAAAGCGGCGACAAGATACCGGCTGACGGATATATAATCGACGGCTGCATACATACCGATCAGAGCGCTCTCAACGGCGAAAGCAAGGCTGCAATAAAAAGCGCTTCGATAAACGGCAGGGCTGAAAAGCCTGATTTTCTTGACAGCAGCAGCGTTTTCAGGGGCGCTGTGGTAAGCTACGGCAGCGCTGTTATGGAGGTCACAACAGTCGGCGACAGCTCTGTTTACGGACAGATCGCCAAAGAGCTTCAGCAGGAGGACGACAGACCCTCTCCGCTGAAAATAAAGCTTTCCAAGCTTGCCTCTGACATAAGCAAATTCGGCTATTTCGGCGGCGCGGCTATCGCTGCCGTTTACCTTATAAATGTGTTTTTCCTGCATGACGGCGGCGCGGCTGCGTATTTTTCAGCGCCGGATCTGTGGCTGAATATTATCAAGGACATCGTTCAGGCGGTAATGTTTGCGGTAATAATCATAGTCATGGCAGTGCCTGAGGGACTGCCGCTGATGATCTCGATAGTTTCCTCCATGAACATGAAGAAAATGCTCAAGGACAACGTGCTTGTGCGCAAGGTCACCGGACTTGAAACTGCCGGCAGTCTGAACATTCTTTTCAGCGACAAGACCGGCACCATCACCAAGGGACAGCTGGAAACCGTACTTTTTGTTGACGGTCAGGGCGGCGAGTTCAAAAAATTCGGGGAGATCGAAAAGCCCCTTGCCGAAAAGCTCTTTATTGCGCTGAGGTACAATACGGACGCTGTAATTACAGAAGGCGAAAACGGCAATACCATCGTAGGCGGCAATCCCACCGAAAAGGCTGTGCTGGCATTTGCGGCATCCGGAAAGGCTCTCGAAAGAGAAAGCATCAAAACGGTCGCTTCCCTGCCGTTCAGTTCTGAAAACAAATACAGCGCTTCGACCGTAAGCGGCGCCGGACATATCACGCTCATCAAGGGCGCACCCGAAAAGCTTCTTCCCCTCTGCGACTCCTGCTTTGATAAAAACGGCAAAAAGACCGCGCTTGACGCCTGCGCTTTAGAAAAGAAAATAGACGTCCTTGCCGAAAAAGCCATTCGTGTTCTTGCCGTGGCTGTTTCGGACAGTCCCATTGAAAACGGAGCTTTGCCGGAAGGAAAGCTGACTCTGATAGGTCTGTTAGGTATCCGTGACGAGCTGCGCCCCGAATCGGTAAAGGCGATAAAAGAAGTTGCCGATGCGGGAATACACGTCGTTATGATAACCGGCGACCGGAAAGAAACTGCCGTTGCCGTTGCAAAGGATGCCGGTCTGCTCAGCGGCGGCAGGAATACGGTGCTCACCTCGTCCGAGCTTGCCGAAATGACCGACGATCAGGTAAAGGAGGTCATACCGACTCTGAGCGTTATAGCCCGCGCGCTGCCCAGCGACAAGTCAAGGCTTGTAAGGCTGTCGCAGGAATCAGGACTTGTCGCCGGAATGACCGGTGACGGCGTGAACGATTCGCCTGCTCTGAAAAAAGCCGACGTAGGCTTTGCTATGGGCGGAGGCACCGAGGTAGCAAAGGAAGCCGCAGATATTGTAATTCTTGACGATAATTTCAGTTCGATATCAAAGGCGGTGCTGTACGGCAGGACTATATTCAACAATATAAGAAAGTTCATTTCCTTCCAGCTTGCCATAAATTTTTCGGCTGTCATGGTATCGTTCATCATGCCGCTTTTAGGACTTGCAAACCCGCTTTCCATCACGCAGATATTATGGGTAAATCTGGTAATGGACACCCTTGCGGCTCTTGCATTAGGCGGTGAGCCTGCTCTGCGCCGCTACATGAAGGAAAAGCCCAAGCGCCGTGACGAGCACATTGTCAGCCGCAGCATGAGGGGACATCTTTGTGTTTCAACTTTATGGATAATGGCGGTAAGTCTGTTCATTCTCACATCACAGCTCTGGGCTGAGAATCCCCTTACATATATAATAAGGTTTGACAGCTTTGAGAGAAGCGGTTCGGCTTATTATCCGCACCTTATGACGGTATATTTCACGTTTTTCATAATGATATCGGTTTTCAACTCGCTTAACGTAAGAACAGACAAGATGAATCTGTTTGAGCACATTACCGACAACAAGATGTATTTTGTAATAATGGGGCTTATCATTCTTATACAGATCATTATGGTTTACTGCGGCGGAGAGATATTCAGCTGTTACGGGCTGGATCCAAGCGAATGGATATTTGTAATAGCTGCATCGGCATCTATCATACCTGTTTCTCTGATATATAAGCTTATACGGAAAGCCGTACACAAATAAAGACTTGCTTCATTCCGGAGCGCAAAAAATTGGGGCTGTCGCAGAATGCAAAATTCTGTGACAGCCCCTTTTTGAAATATATTTTAAACAAAAAGCAAATTCGGAAAAAATGAGGTCGAATAATTGATAATAGAATAAATGTTCAAGCTTTTTCTTATTGCTGCCTTACGGCAGAAGGCTGTTATAACAAACTTGTCAGTAGGGGACGCCCTCTTGCGCAGGGCGTCCCCTCTCAAAAAACAGTCCACCGGACTGTTTTTT
>CADBPE010000195.1 GCA_902796475.1 uncultured Ruminococcus sp. | reverse complement strand
TTTTTCCCGTCAGCGTCAATAAGCGGAACTGCCAAAAAATTCGGGACGTTCTTATACGGACTGCATACCGCGCTGAATATCCGGCAGCTCTTGTCAACAGAAAACTTTTCCCTTTTCCACGCGATCAGGACCTCATTCGCTCTGTTTTGCGTATTTTTGGTGGGAGATCCAGGATAATAATCATATCCTTTGTCTGAAAATGTTTTCTTGAGAAAATCCGCCGCAGACATTCCCTGATTATTTTCGTCTTTACAGAACGCAAATTCCGTAAGTATGACTATATCCGCTTCTTCTTTGGCTATCGCCTCGCTGACAAACACAGGAATAAACTCTCCATTGACTGCCATGTGTATATTCCATTCGATGACCTTGTATTCTTCTTTCATTTTCAACACCTCTGAATTTTTTATTTGTTTTCGGGAATATTTTGCCGGATCACATCCATAAATTTGCTGCCGTAAAATTCCAGCTTTTTCCTGCCTACTCCGGATACCCTAAGAAACTCTTCATCTGTTGTGGGCATGCGGCGGCACATATCTTCAAGAGTGGCATTTGAAAAAATAACATATGCCGGAACATGCGCCTGATCCGCAAGCTGACCGCGCAAAGCCCGCAGCTTTTCATACAGCGCCGCGCTGAATCCACCGGAGCTTTCTTTCTTATCCGGTTTCTTCTCCTTACCGGATCTTTCCTTCGGTATCTTTATCTCAAATTTTGTCTTTCCTTTCAGGATATCACTGCTCGCCGGCAGGATTTTCAGTACGGGATATTCTCCTTCGGTGGACACTATATATCCGTTCTCTTCAAGACACGCAATAATGCTTCTTATACTGTTTTCGCTGCTGTCAGACATAATGCCGTATGTAGAGAGCCTGTCAAGACCGGCGCTCGTCAGCCTGTCGTTTTTACTGCCGCGCAGAATGTCAATTATCATTTTTCTGCCGTACCGCTGACCGGCGCGTATAATGCAGGAAATTATTTTCTGCGCTTCAATTGTGGCGTCTTTGGTTTCATATCGTGTAAGGCAGCTCGAACACTTGCCGCAGTAGCTTTTTTGTTTTTCACCGAAATATTTGAGTATGAATCCTCGCAGGCAGTCGTTTGTCGTACAGTAAATCGTCATGTATTTCAGACGTTTATAGTCAAGCTCACGCACAGCCGCCTGCTGCTGAGTATCCAGCTCCGGATTAGGCTCGGAATTATCGATCATAAATTTGTTTATCCGCACGTCCTGCGGACTGTAAAGAAGTATGCACTCTGCTTCTTCCCCGTCACGGCCTGCTCTGCCTGCCTCCTGATAATAGCTCTCGATGTTTTTCGGCATATTATAGTGGATAACATAGGATACGTTTGATTTGTCAATGCCCATGCCGAAAGCGTTGGTCGCAACCATTACGGTGCTGCGGTCATACACGAAATCCTCCTGATTCTGCCGCCGCTCGGTTTCGGAAAGTCCGGCATGATAGCGTGTGGCGGCATAACCGTTTGCTTTAAGCAGTTCACAGACCTCCTCGACTTTTTTTCTTGTAGAGCAGTATATTATACCTGAGCTTTCCCTGCGTCCGGCAAGAAGATCAAGCAGTTCCCCTGACTTGTTTTTTGGCTTCATTACCGAAAAGAAAAGATTCGGACGGTCAAAGCCGGTGGTTATCTGAAACGGGTCATGCAGCCTCAGTATCCGCAGGATATCGTCTTTAACGTCGCTTGTTGCAGTAGCGGTAAATGCAGCCACCACAGGCCGGGGCTCCAGCTTATCAATGAAATCCGGTATTTTAAGATAGCTCGGACGGAAATCCTGTCCCCACTGAGAAACGCAGTGCGCTTCGTCAACGGCAACGACAGATATATCTATATCTTCACAAACTGCCAGAAAGCTTTCGGTCATCAGGCGTTCCGGAGCGACATATATTATTTTATATTTTCCGGAACGAATATTATCAAGCGCGCGCATATACTGTCCCGAAGTAAGGGAGCTGTTAAGATAAGCGGCTTTTACGCCCGACTGTATCAGTCCGGTTACCTGATCGTTCATCAGGGAGATAAGCGGAGAGATAACGATAGTAACGCCGTCAGCGGCAAGGGCGGGTATCTGATAGCAGACCGATTTTCCGGCGCCGGTGGGCATAATGCAGAGAGCATCTCTGCCGGACATGATATAGTCGATAATATCCTCCTGCCCCTCACGAAAAGCGGAGTGACCGAAATATTCTTTTAAAAGGCGATGCTTTATATCCTGCTCCAATCAAAAAGCCTCCTGTTTTGCTGCGTGTTTGTTTTTATAAGCTCATGTAATACTCACCGCATAGGATACATACGTCCTGTATGTCAAAAATACCGTTCCTGTTCATATCGGCGGCGAGAATCTGATATTTATCAGGCTCGATCTCTCCGGTATACATTTTTACCGTCATTCGTGTGTCGCCGGTGTTGCGGCTGCCTTCACCGGTGACGTCTCCGGGTACTACAATGCGGTAATCGTATGCTTTGCCGTTTAATGTCACCTCAACAGTTGCGCCCGTACCAAGCTTGCCGCTTTTGGTCTCTTTGCCCTTGTATGTAAAAAATCTCAGATCACCGTCACTGCTCAGCTCCTTTTTCAGCGCTGCGACAGTTGTTCCGTATGGGACATCGTTAACTATGCCGTTTTCTATATTATAACGACTGCTCTCAAGTATGACCGGCGGATATTCCTGCCTGCTTTCGATATCCGGCATATCCTGACGGCTCTTATCACGGACAGAGCTTTCCTGTACGCGGCTGCTTTGTATGCGTGAGCTTTCCTTAGAAGCCTGTTTGCTTTCCGTACCTGCAGCCGAAGCTTTTTTCGATGCTTTTTCGGACGTTTTACCTGATGAAATCTCAGAAGATCCGTCAAAAGGCTCGTCAGACGGTTCTGCGGCTGTTTCCTGTTCGGATCCGTCATGTTTGAGTATGAGATCCGAATCTTTAAGCACCTTCACTTTACCGCCGCATACAACGGCAACGCTTTCACCGCTTGAAGCTATCTCGCTTATCATATTATCCGCAGGCGTATACTCTCCGAGACGATTTCCGTTTATATCAGCTTTTATAACACTGCTGCCTCTCAGCATGAAAACCGCATTATCGGTACAGCACAGACTGCGGAAGCCGTGAAATTCAGCCTTTTTGACAAATCCGTCCTCCTCGCTGAAGGAGTAGACGTTACCGTCAGCGTCTGCGCAGATATTATTGTTGAGCTTTATCGGCAAAACAGGCACTTTGCATGGGATAAAGCGGTTTTCCGCCACATCGGTGACGCCGCCGCTTGTTAAAGCGAACACCTTTCCGCTGCCATTGTGAAAGAAGAGCAGTTCTACATCCCCGTTGGTGACAGCGGCTTTTTCTGTCTGACCGTCAGGAGCGATCTTATATACCAGATCACCGATGCTTTCGTTTGCAAGGAATATATCGCAGCTATCGTTCACGGCAATGCAGCCGGACTTTGGCTCGGTGATTCCCGCCATAAGAAACTCCCTTTTCTTACTGCATTTTTGCATTATGACAAGCTCATCGGCGTAGCCGACAGCATAGCTTTCATTGTTATTTGAAACGACTGTCAGTATCTCAAAATTTGTATCAGGAAGTCTGGAGGTTTTTCCTGTTCTGTCAATATAGGTCATATTATGCTCAGAGTCCAACAGGATAAAGCCGCCGTTTCCGTCCGGAAAGAGCGTATGGCTTTCCTGATCGCCAGCGCTTGCCGAAAGCGAGATCACAAAAAAGAGCGCAAGAAAAAAGACTGCAAGCACAAAACAAGAGTTTCTTTTTACGCTCATTGCGCACCATCCCTTTGAACATTCTGACATCCTTGATCGTTATAGTAATTATATCTTTTTTAATGTATCAAATATACAGCATAATTTTCACAATCTCAAAAAATAGCAACAAATTTTGTGCCGGATTTTTTACATACAGGATGGATATTTCAGATGTTCCTGCTCAGCTTTTCTTTATAGCCATAACATAATACTGAATAAGCGGCAATAAAAAATTGCGCTCCGTGATCGACAGAGCGCAATTAACGGTGCGGACTATTGCCGCAAGCGGAGACGGAGGGATTCGAACCCTCGGACCGGCTCATCACCGATCAAACGATTTCGAGTCGTTCTCGTTATGACCACTTCGAT
>CADBPE010000194.1 GCA_902796475.1 uncultured Ruminococcus sp. | reverse complement strand
TATGTGAATTATTTTGTACATATAATTTCATCTTATGATAAACGGCAGGCAATTTTTTGGACTGCCTGCCGCATGAATAAGTTAAATCAACTCATGGGGTTGAGAAATCTTCATCAACAGCAACGTTGATCATCGATGTTCTGATAACATCCTCGGTATCGAACTCGATTATTTCGATCTCTAAAACTTCATATGTTTTCTTCATTTGTTTTGTCCTCCGATTATTATGTAGTAATGCTTTCAAGTTCGCCATATACCGTGTGGATCTTGCCGTCAAGAGTATAAACAAGATATGCTCTTGCATAGATTGTCTTACCGGCAGGAACGCCCCTGAGGTTCCATGTGTAGTTGACGGTCGCGCTCTGACCTTCGGCTGATACGGACGACCTGACATACTGCGCATTGTCGCTTGTGAGTACCTGTGTTGCCGGATCAAAATTCTCGGAGAACGATGCGACCAGTCCTGCTTTGGAAATAACCGCATTTTCAGGAATAGTAAGATATACATTTATCGAGAGCTTCTGAATAATGTTGTCATATAGCATTGAAATCATCATTGCTGTACCCTTTTCTTCTGCATTACTGCCATCAGTAGTATAGACTGCTTCTATTGTGCAGCTTTTGACAGCCATAATGGATATGGTCGGATTATAAGTAAACACATTGCCGTCCAGTTCCCAGTATGCGAAGGTCTTGCCGGCTATTTCTCCGGCGGTTTCTGTTACAACGGTGCTTTGAGTAAAGGTCTTGGTTTCTTTAACTGCGCCGTCCTGCTTGATAGTAACGGTAAATGCTTCCTTTGTCTCGATTTCAAAGATCGCCTCTACCTCGATGAAGCCGGTTTTGATGGCATTGTTTATCTCATCGGCAGTTTTATTCCAACCGATGAATTTATAACCAAGCTTAGCTGAAGGAGCATCAGGATAATCAGCCTCCGTGAAGCTATCGCCTACAAATTCCTTGTAAAGCTGTCCGTTGGCTTTGAAGGATACCATTCCCTGTGTCTTGCGGTAATTTGCTCTGATTTTTATATTGGAGGTCATCTGCACCGTTATTGTTTTTTCGGTTGAGATAAGCTTGCGGTCAAGATATGTCCAACCAGCAAATTCATATCCTTCCTTTGGCTCACCGGCTGTTACTGTAATGTATTCCATATATGGAGCTAAATCTGAACCGCTTATAGAAGGAGCATTTCCTCTTTCAGGATCATAAGATGGGATCAGCCGGTAATTCTTTTTAACTGCTGTAATGCTGATCGTCGTATCCTCTGTTATTACAGCGCGGCGAGTTACATGTGTTTCGCCGTTTTCGATATAATAGCCATAATCCGCTTCTATATCATAAACAATGGTTGAGTTATACGGAACAGAATCACCGCTGTTAATAGTGGTTCCATTGACATCATGTGCTGTTACCTTGCAGTTAATTGCGTTTATGGTTATCGAGCAGGACAGAGGTACAGGTGTATATACTGCCGTATAGACTGCATTACCGTTTACCGGAGATACCTCAGGAGACCAACCGCTGAATGTATAGGTGTATTCTGAATCAGCAGGCTTTTCAGGATCGGATTCACCGGGATATACAGGAGTCTGACCGTAAGAAACATCTGCCTGTGCAAGTAAACTGCCGTCATAGTTTACCCATCGGATAGTTGCTGTCGATTCATTATAATTTGATGAAGAAAGACTTAGTATCGAGCTTGTCCATAATGCGTTGGTTTCATCATCATAGTAATAGAAAAGGCTGTCTGTATTGCTGTTACGGCTGATTATCTGATACCAGTCTTGGGTGATGGTACCTCCGTTAAGCAGGAAAGAATCAGACCCGTCTCTTCCTGTGCATGGATCGGAATTGGTAACATCAACAAGATAGGATGTGCCGTTTATGGATATAATATTCCACATATGTGGTCCGCTGTCATTGTTACCGGATGAAAGTGTGCCGGAAACAAGATAACATTTAATACTGTTATTTGAAAAATCTGTTATATCACACAGGTATTTGAAGGCTTTTGAATAGCCCTCGCATACTACCTTTGTATCATCATCCCCATCAAATACATAAACAAGCTGCCACGGATCCTGATCTATTGTATTATAATTTTCATATGCGGCATCATCATTGTAATCCGTTAATGTGCATATAGCTTCGGCGTAATACTTCAGCTTCTGATAATCCGACTTATTGGCAGCCTCATCGACAATTCTCTGAGCTGCTGCCGGAATGGAATCTCTTACCAGGCGGATCTTTTCTGTATTCAGTGTATAATCTTCATTTTCCTTATAATTCAGGGAAACACTCATTTTTGAGATGTAATTAACAGGTGAACTGAAAGAAACATTCCAATTACCATTACCGCCTGAGATACTAAAATTATATGATAAACTGAATTCTGTACCTGATGTTTTTGCATACCAATAGAATTCATAAGGGCAATCGGCTAACAACGCATTTAAAACTGTAGCATAATTCGAGGCATAGCTGCTGAATAAAGTACCCATAACTTCTTGAAATGCATTTGATGCGTCATTTGCGCTTGCATTTGATGCTATACCAAGTTCCTCCGATGTCCAGTTAGGTTTAATTTCCGGAGAAAATGTAAATACAGAACTTGCCTGATTGCCGGCTATAATGTTTCTTGCAAATTCCAAAAGATCCCGGTAGATCGTTTTCTGTTCGTTTGTAAGATTTTTGTATGCTTCGCATTTGCTAAGGAAAGATTCATCAATATTATAATCGGTTTTTACATCATTTATCTCGATACCGTCAACAGTAGCAGCTGCTGTAAATGTATGGAATCCTCCGACATAAGAATCTGTGACTTCTGCGGTATGAGTCTTATTTTCGCCGCACTTGGAGCAGACAATACTTACTGTTGCTGAGGAGTAATCATTTGCCCATTGCCATGTAGGTTCGCTGTAAGAATGCTGCGCCGGAATAATTACATCATCATAGCTTACATTTGTATAAGTTCCATCAGAGAGAGTATAATACTTCCCGTTAGAACCGATGTAGTATTCAATGTTGCCTGCTTCGGTACAGGTCGCTGCCTTTGCAGGCACATTATAATATGTAATAGTATTTTCAAATAGACTCCATGTTCCGTTCTCTGAATTCCATGCGCCGGATTCAACTGTGTAGCAGTTATCTCCGTTAGTCGGGATAGACTGAACAGATGAAGCATTCCACTTATTGTTCCAAATATTGTCCGTTTTTGCCGGATTCATACGGCAGAAGGTAACACTGCTCCAGCTTCCTGAGGGAATAGCGCCTGAATATACTCCGTCATTATCCGTTTCGGTGAGATCTATCCACGACTCTGTACTGCCATCGCTGAAACAAGCTGCAAAGCGGGCTCCGTCCTTTGGCCAGTTGCTGTTTACCGTAAGATAGATATTTCCGTCTTTTGCAATATTCTTAGTATTTGTATATTCTGTACCATTGAATGATACTGTGGCTGTAATAGTTATAGCGTTATTACTTGCCGTCCGTGAAAGCGCGGCGTTTACATGTTCAACATGATCGCAATCTTGTTTTGTGCATACAAACGCTGCCGAAGCTGATAATGTGCCGTTCCATGTCCATATCGGGTCGCCGTAGATATGAGCGCAGTTTGTATAAGTGACCCATGAACCGATATTGCCGTTCCATTCACTTGATGATGTTATGGAATATTCATTAGTACCGTCTGTCGGGATAAGCAGATCGTTAGTCTGGTTCCACTTGTTTTCCCAGTTGTTAGCAGAATTGGGCTTTTTCCGTACAAAGATGACCTTTTCCCAATCTCCCTCAGGTATGGCGGCTGAGTATATCCCGTTGATCGCCTCTGCCATAGATACCCAGATATCTACGGTATTATTGAAAAGATACATTGCAAAACTTGCGTCTTCCTGCTTCCAGTTATCGTTAGGCTGCAGATAAAGGGTATCGGGCTTGACAGGCGGCACACCCACATCACCAACATTATATACTACCGCAATACCGGAAGGACCTATAATACCGGAAATGTATCCATTGCTAACGGTAAACTGGTTTCCTGTTACCTGATCGGTATAGGTGCCGTTTTCCATGCGGTAAACGGGAACATTGACATATCCGCCATTGCCCTTGGCGTTAACAAGCACCATTCCCTTTGTGCCTCGCTCATTGCATGCAATGTCGCCCCAGCTTGAGAGGTATTCTGACCTTCCGTTAAAATCGTTGTGGAAGTGATTAACTGCGGCGACCTCAGGACTTGTGAAATGAGTGCTGCCCTTTACTCCTGCGAAAATAAGGTCTTTTTCCGTTTCGGAAGGCCTTGAGAAATAAAGTACAGTAGACCCTGAGCGGCTTGCGGCAATAGCATAAGCGCGGTCTATAACATTCTGATCCATCTCATTGGAATAACCGTAGTCTTTGCCGTTAGACCATGTATCGTGGCTTTCGCCCCAGTATACAAGCTTTTTCTCGCTGACTCCGCGATACATCCAGTTGCCCGTTGAAGTAGGCACTCTGCCGTCGTTAAAGGCATTTCTGAGCTCACGGCCATAAACGTCATCGGTAACGCTCATAAGACCGGTGTACTCCTGCATTAAAGCCCTGTTCTGAGCATCATCATTTCCGCCGGGATCTCCAAGGCTTTCACCATAATTATACATCTCTGGATCCAACACATAGGTAAAGAATGTGCAATTTTCACTCGGTACCTGAATATGCTTAAGGGTATCCCAACGAAGACCGTCAACGCCGACTTCCTTCAGCTCCTGAATATAATTTCTGACACATTCCTGAACATATGTATTTTCGGATGCGATATCGGGCATACCGAGATCCTTGTGTGTAGTCTTGTGGCGTTTGTCTGTAACCGAGTTCCAGTCTTCAACGGCATGCCAGTACTCATCAGGCTTGAGATCGTCCTGAATATAAGTGTGATCTCCCGCAAGATGGTTTGCAACGATGTCGACAATTATCTTTATGCCGTATTTTTCAGCCTCGGTGCAGAGCTGCTGAAGTTCATCTTTTGTGCCAAGATAATTTTTGCCGATGGAAAAGCTAAGCGGCTGATAGAGCCACCACCAAGTGCCATAATCTGCATCGGGATCGTGATTTCCTCCAGGCTGAGCCGGAGAGGTCTGTACTGATGTAAAGCCTGCTGCCGCTATATTAGGAAGCTCGTCGATAATGTCGGTATACTTCCAGTCAAAGCAGTGCAGTATGGTGCCATCCTGACAGTTATCCATCAGACGATAATCTGCGGCGTTTATTGTCTGTTCAAGCGTATCATCAGCAGAAGCATAAATACTTCCCATGGAAGTAACAGCCGTTGAGGCAAGAAGAACAGAAAGCAGCGAGCTAAGTATTCTTTTATGCCGGAAACGGCTTTTGGATCTTCGTTTTCCAGTCATATATATTCCCCCAGAAAAAACTAATATATAATTAATTTACCATTTTTTCATCAACTTTTCAAGTATTATAATGCAATTATAACACTTTGTTTACAAATTGCTGTTTATGATCGGTTCAACTTGTAAATTTTGTTGTTTTATTGTTAAAATAAGCATTGTAAAGAGCATATGTATTTTCAGGTTGACGAATAAACACCTTCCTATTGTCAGAAATTGCTTATTTAAAAAAAACCCCTTGATATTTTGCGACATTCATCAATATTTTTTTGTAAAATAAAGATAAATTCAAGAGCACAAAATAATTAAATCAAGAGAGATCCGATGTGATCAAAAAGTCTCAAATCAAATAAGGCATTGAAAGCCAAAACGCAGCTTATATAAGAAATAAAAAAACCAGGGCAGACTGATGGACACAAACATTGTCCATCAGTCTGCCCTGGTTTTAAAGCTCTGCAGTCAATATAACTTGAAACATTGATATTGACAGAATCAGCTTACTTCAATTTTCCTTAAATCAGATCTGAGCATTGCTAAAAAATCAAATTGCTTGTATGCAAATCAAACATTCTTCGTTATCATCGATCATCAATATAACGCACATGAACAGTATCTTTGATACAATTCATAAGATCATCATGACCGCCAAGCTCTCTGAGTGTAAAATAGCCGTCTTCAAGGTAGTCCTCAAGAACAACTGTCTCACGCACCGTAAGGCTTTCCGAACTGTTAAGGAGCTCGCATGCTGCTCTTATACCCGTTACATTATCATCAATACCCCTGAATACAAAGCCGCTGTCAACCTTGTTGTACTTTTTAAGTATATCCGCTATCTCGCTTATCCTTTCAAGGAGCACCTGTTCACTGGCTTCACCATAAGAGAGTCCATTTTCCTGATGAAGCTTATCCAGCTTATTATTCAGCTCTGTTCTGTACTCAGTGCGCACCTTGTCCTTTTCTGTAGGAATATAGTCGTCAACATAGTCTGAGGCTATCTTTTCCTCGTAGGTAGGAGGTCCGCTGTTGTTTCTGTGCGCAGTGGTAGCGATCACAGCTGCCACGGATATTGTTATCGCGACGGCTGCGGCGACTATTATTACCGCAGTTGCTCTTGCTTTTTTCGTAACTGCGTTTTGGGGGATTTTCATATCAAGGTCAGCATCGGCAGAAAAATCAGCCGCTTCATACAGATATTTATCATTTATCTGTCCTATACATTCAGAGATCTTTTCTTTTTTCATAACAGTACGCCCTCCTTTATCAGATGCTTTTTCAGCCTTTTGCGCATACGGGAAAGCCTGACCGATATATTATGTCTGCTTGTATGGAACATTTTTGCAAGCTCTTCTATCGGATCTGAATAATAATAGCGTCTTACAAAAAGGATACGGCTTTGCTTATCCATACCTTCAAGAAAGCTGTCTATCGCTTTTGCGACCTCTCCCGACTCGATCTCATCCTCAACAGATAAATCGGACGGGAAACAATCTCCGATCTCTTCAAGGGCAGCATCATAAATACTGTTGCGCTTTTGGGCTGTATTGAAATGATACTTTTTTACTGCAAGATTACGTACTATGCGGCAGACATAGCTAAGAAGCGGATCAGGTCTTTGCGGCGGTATAGTGTTCCACACCGCAAGATAAGCATCATTTACACATTCCTCAGAATCAAGCTTGTTATTCAGGATATTATCTGCGACACTGCTGCAAATACGGCCATATTTATCCGACAGCTCAGAAATAGCCTGCTCCGAACGTGCAAAGAATAGCTCGATTATTTTACTGTCATCCAAGATCATCACCTCTTTTTTACTGTTTTGTGTTTAACTTCCTATTATTATACTACGGATCAACGAGGAAATATCTCACCTATTCTGACATTCTTTTGTTCCGTTTCTTTCGAATGACAGTAAAAAACAGCAGCAGAAAAGCGCTCTGCCGCTGTTTCAGGGGTCAATGACCTCAAAGCGTTGATTGAATATCGGTATTATTTTGAGGTGACATCAATTTTGTTGGCAAGAATACTGGCTTTAAACCAGATATCTTCGGCTTCATCCTTAGTAAGTCCTTCGGATTGACAGTCACGAAGAAATATCCTGTACTCAGTCGCTTCCTGTATCGGCGTTGTTATCCACCCTCTGTCCAGTTCTTTTTGATTTTCCTTTGCTATATGCAAAGCCCATCGGTTAAGAATATCAGACATAGCACTCCCCTCTTTCGTGTGCTATTATACTATATTGAATATCAAATATCAATGCTGCACAGGGAAAAATACAGGAAAACTATCACAAATATTCTATGCCTCTATTATTCTATCCCCAGCACCTTGTAGTCCTGATCTTCTACTGCTTTACGAAGCACATCATTCGATACATCAGCGCTCAGTGTCACCACAGCCGTATCGGTATTGTGATCGGGAGCAGCGCTTTCAACTCCTGGGATCGCCTCGAGCGCCTTCTTTACACGCGCTTCACAGTGTACGCACATCATACCTTCGATCTTCAATGTCTTTGTCATAGCTTTTTCCTCCGTTTTGATTATTTTGGTTTTTATTTTTTTATCATGACTTGCATCATGTATCCTGACTAAATTCAGCCTGAGAGCATTCATGCACACGCAGAAGCTCGACATTGCCATAGCCGCTGCGCCGTATGCAGGCTTCATCTCGATACCGTACAGACCTATCGCAAGCGGAATACATACGGCGTTATAGATAAACGCCCAGAAAAGGTTTTCGCGGATATTCCTTATAGTTGCGCGGCTTAGACGTATCGCGGCAGAAACGTCTGTGAGCCTGTTCTTCATAACAACTATATCTGCGGCATCTATTGCTACATCTGCCCCGGCGCCTATCGCTATGCCCGTATCAGCCGCAGTCAGTGCAGGAGCATCGTTTATGCCGTCACCTACCATTATGACCTTCCCCTGCTTTTTAAGCTCTGATACCCTCTTTGATTTTCCGTCGGGAAGGACTCCTGCGATAACGCTGTCAACGCCGGCTTGTCTGCCTATTGCCCCCGCTGTGCGTTCATTGTCGCCCGTGAGCATGAATACATTCATACCCATACCTTTAAGCTCTTTTATGGCGTCTGCCGAGTCATTTTTTATTGTATCGGCAACGGCAATAATACCTATGAACCTACCGCCCTTTGCAAACAGCAGAGGCGTTTTTCCCGCCTCGGAAAGCGCGGTCACTTGTGCAGAGCAGTCCGAGGGAATATCATACCTCTGAGAGATATATTTATAACTGCCGCCCTCAAGCGCTTCTCCGTCAAGCACAGCCGAAAGACCGCTTCCGGCAAGCGCTTTAAAATCTGTTACTTCGGGAATGGTAATATCCAAAGCTCCTGCGATTATCGCTTTTGCAAGAGGATGCTCGCTTTTTGCTTCGAGAGCCGAAGCGTATGTTAGCAGTTCTTTTTCGGTAACTCCGAAAGGAATGATATCCGTAATATCAGGCTTACCCTCGGTTATAGTTCCTGTTTTGTCAAGCGCAACTATATCGGCTCTTCCGACAGCTTCAAGAGAAGCAGCGGTTTTGTAAAGAATACCGTTTTTCGCACCCACGCCGCTTCCTACCATAATAGCCACCGGAGTTGCAAGTCCGAGCGCACACGGACAGCTTATAACAAGTACGGATATAGCTCTTGCAATGGCAAAGCTGAACTCTTTTCCGATGATAAGCCAGCCGATAAGCGTCAGTAAAGCTATCGCCATTACAGCCGGAACGAATACCCCCGATACCTTATCCGCTATTCGTGCGATAGGCGCTTTTGTAGCCGCTGCATCCGATACGGTTTTTATGATCTGTGAGAGCGTGGTATCCTCACCGACTCTTGTGGCGCGGCAGCGAATATAACCCGATTTGTTTATTGTTGCCGCTGAAACAGCAGAGCCTTCTTCCTTGTCAACAGGTATGCTTTCGCCGGTAAGAGCAGATTCATCTACCGACGACGAACCGTAAACCACAACTCCGTCAACAGGGATACTTCCGCCGGGCTTTACTGCGAAAATGTCGCCTGTGCGAACCTCCTCTATACTCACTTCACGCTCCTCGCCGTCCTGATAAAGAACTGCTGTTTTCGGCGCAAGTTTCATAAGACCCTTCAGAGCGTCAGTCGTCCGTCCTTTTGACATTGATTCCAGCATTTTGCCGATAGTGATAAGCGTTGGTATCATGGCTGCGGACTCAAAATAGAGATTCATTCCGTATTTCATAACAACCTCATGCTCGCCATTGCCCTGAGCAAGTATCATTATGAACAGCTCGGCTAAAGAATAACCGAATGAAGCGCTTGATCCCAATGCAACGAGGGTATCCATATTGGGGTGTCCGCTGAACAGCGACTTAAAACCGTTTATGAAAAATTTAGAATTTATTATCATTATAATAATAGCCAGCAGCATTTCAAACACGCCGAGAAAGACAAGGTTATCAAATTCCGCCGGCGCAGGAAATCCCCACATCATGTGCCCCATTGAGAAATACATCAGCACTAAAAGAACTATCAGAGATCCTATAAGACGTTTTCTGAGCTTTGGCGTTTCGGTATCTTTGAGAATATCGTCATCAGACGCCGCAGCTTTAACCGACGCACCTTTTTTGGAAGCGCCGTAGCCTGCTTTTTCAACAGCATGGATTATATCCTTTTCAGATACCGTACCATCAACTCCCATTGAATTTGTGAGAAGACTAACCGCACAGCTTTTTACTCCCGGCACAGCCGATACTGCTTTTTCAACTCTTGCACTGCAGGCAGCGCAGCTCATCCCGGTCACATTATACTGCTCCATTAAAGCTCCTTTCCGATCATTTCATGATCTTCTGCAATGCAGCTACAAGCTCGTCTATAACTTCATATTTCCCTGCGCGGATATCATTTACTACACAGCTTTTTATATGTGAAGCAAGCAGCTCCTTGCTGAAGCTGTTCAGCGCACTGTTGACAGCCGATACCTGTATCAATATATCAGGACAATAGGCGTCGTTTTCGAGCATCCTTTCGACTCCCCGAACCTGGCCTTCTATTCTTTTGAGCCGGTTCATCAGCGACTTGAATTCCTCTTCGCTGCGCTTCTTCCTGCGCTCACAGCAAGCCGCTCCTGTTTCAAGCTCTGATTCGCAGCAAATTTCTTTATCCTTCATATATACTCCCCTTTCTACATACCCAGCAGGGGTATCCTGATGCTTCTATCATATACCCCCCAATGGGTAATTGTCAAGTGCCTTTTCATATTTTATTCTGATTTAAAATAATAAAAACATCACGTCAGTTATGCTCCTATTCAACATCAACAGCTGACGTGATGTTTGTTTTTATAGTGTCTTTTTCATGCTGTAAACGCTTTTTTACTGCGATAATTTCGTTATTTCAGGTTTTTCATAAAAAAACAATTCTATCAGCAGCTTAAATGTACTGTCACTGCTCTCGCAGTGCATTTTGCCGTCATATTTTTCTATGATCTTCATAATGGAGTATAGTCCTAATCCGTGAGATCCCGCATCGGGTTTGGTCGTTTCCGGGATAAGACCGTTTATTTTGACCCTTTCACTGACCGGATTGGTGATCTCTATGCGGGCTAAACCTCCGGCGCATTTACTGCTTACATGGATATCCTTCTTCTGCTGTTTGTCAATATGAGCGCAGGCTTCTATGGCGTTGTCAATGGAGTTTCCAAAAATAATGCACAGTTCAACAGGTTCAACCGCGTTGACCGGAACAGCGCCTTCAAATATAATATTGGCGTTGATCTTCTCGGCTGCACCCTGTTTCATATTTAAAAGAGCATCGACCACCCCGCTTCCCGTATCATAGCTTATGTTTGTTTTTGAAGCATCGCTCATTGCTTCAAGCATCTCAAGAGCAGCCTTTGTTTTATTTTCGGCCAGAAGCTTTTTCAGACCGATCTGCATATTCTTGAAATCATGTCTGAAACGCCGCAGCTCAAGATAAGAAGCCGAAAGCTGCAGGTAATAATCATACTGGGATTCTATCTGCTTTTCATAGCTTTCCGCCTTGCTTTTGATTAGCTTGTTGGTGATCGAATACATCATAACAGCTATTACGATAAGAGAAAACAATATCACAAATACCATGAAAAGGCATTTTACAAACATGCTTGCTCCGGGAGAATCCGAAAATAAAGGCTCCGAAATGAGCATACTGCCCATAAGACCGCTTATCAGCATCATAATAAGTATCAGACTTGTGATTTTTCCGGATGTGTATCTTATTACCAGTCTGATCTTTTTTCCTATGCCAGTGTAGCATATAATTACCGTAAAAATAAAGGTGACGATATGAACGATCAGCTCGCTCAGCAATGCTTTATCAAGACTTACAAAGAATTGGACAATAACATTTACGAGAATATTATATAAAAACAAAAACGCGTATATCTTGAATATAACTCTGACCGATGAATCCTTAACGGTCCACCGGCACAGGAAAATATCAATTGTCAGTAAGCCATAGACGGCTGCAAGATACATAAAACTATCTCTGGTGATCGGTTCGAGCACCAGCATGGAGGCTGTAATAAGATAGGAAATATACAGTCTTGATCTTTTGTATTTTGCGTTAAGTATTTTTGTATAGATCATTACCGTACAGACATAGTACAGCCATATTTCGATCGTAGTCGTAAATGGATCGCTGAATGCAACAATTTTTTCCATGACCTCACTCCATAAGTTCAATGTTCTTGACAAATTCTGCATAAGCCCTTTTGAAGCCTGCAAGATTTGAGCGGCTTATCATTGCTTTCTCTCCGTTGATAAGACCGATCTCGTTTTTTCGAATAGTGAAAATGCAGTACATATTGATGATATATGACTTATGCACACGATAAAAACAAAACATCGGCAGCATTTTCTGAAGCATGGAAAGGTTCTTTGAGCATTGGTACGACTTATCTTTTGTGCGTATGATACTGTTCCTGCCGTCAGCTTCTAAATAAATGATATCCTCGGTTTTTATAGTATGCCGTTTGCCTTCATCAAGAATAACGATCGGGTTAAGCTGCCGCTGCTGTTCTAAATAGCTGTTCAGCGCCGCTTCCAGCTTATTGACGTCAACCGGCTTGATAAAAAATCTGAACGGCTGTACCTCGAACGAATCAAGTATAAACTGAGGATAGCTTGTCACGAAGATAATACTGCATACATAACGTCTTGCCCTCATTTTTTTAGCGGTTTCAAGTCCATCGGTGCCGGGCATCAGATAATCTATCAATACCATATCGAACACATCACCGGATCCAAGGAGAGAATCTCCGTCCTCAAATTCAACTATTTTCACTCCGACACGATGCTTTTTCAAATGTTCCGTTATCATCCGGCTTATTTCAGACCTGAACACAGGATCATCATCACAAATTGCCACAAGCATTTTCCCGCCTCCTTCAGAAATATCCAGTATAATACTAACACATAAAAAAAGCTTTTTCAAGCAGGCTAAGCCGGATTATGCGCTGTCGACACTGCCGTTCGTTACATAAAAAATACCATTCCTTACAGCATACCGCATACCTCTATTGAAATCGTTTTTTTGAATTGTATAATAAAGCATAGAAACAACTGCAAAATAAAAAGGAGGATCATCATGAAGTCAACAAAAGGATTTTTGATAAGCATGTGGCTTGGGATTCTGGTAGGCGCAGGCTTGCTTATCTGGACCATTTTCATGGCTGTAGATTACAGCAGCAAAAAGAACAACGGCGTCAATGTGCAGGCAGCTATCGAACAGGTGGATTATATACGTTACAAAAACGGACATCCTTCGGTTTACGGTACTGCCGTCTATGCAGACAGCAGCGGACAGCTTCATCGTTTTAACGGATATTTAGGCGATTTTGTGGACGTCGGAGATAAAGTCAGCTTGATCTATGAGAAGGATAATCCCGGAAGTGTGATTCGTGAAAATGAAGCTTTGCCCTGGCTTCCCTGGGTCGGAGGCGGCATGGTTTTATTCTGCGGCGCAGGGCTGATTCTTTTTACATTCTTTCGCTTCGACAAAAAGGCCGTCCGGTGTATGCAGCAAACAGTATCTCCTGACGAGCTTTCAAGGATAATCAGCGAATATATGCCTCAGACCAGAAAGAAATTCATTACTGAACGCAGCAAAAACAAGCATTTCGATAAGCTCGGCTGTGATACGGTGCTTCAAAGAATGATAGACAGCGGAGACCCAGTCAAACAGGTATATGATCATTACCAGGAAACGCTTCTATCTGACGATATCCGTCTTGGCGCAGTAGTAAACGTCACAGACAGGGATATCTATTCCGAAATGAAAGACATCAACAGCGAAGATATCGAGAACGGGTATTCACGGTTTACAGTGCCGGTTTTCATGATCTATGGCGAAGACGAGTATTTTAATTATCATCCGAATGAGCTGCTCGAAATTGCAAGCCGCTTTTCAGGAGCCGGCTTTGATTTTGCTTTGGATCAGCAGGACAGTCAATTTGTTGAATACATACTGAACAGGAGCTCACGTCCGATGGGTGTGAGATATCAGGGACATATAACAAACGGAAGGACTGTCATTCTGACTACCGTTATACTCAGCAAATCAAATCTCTGCAACAAAAAGCTGTGCAATAAGCTTCTGTATCTGTCTGTTAACGGAAAATATGCAGCTGCTGTTCCCGCATGGTATTATTCCCTTTGGGAACTGAGCGCATTTTGACGTATGCTTATATACCAAAATTCATAGTGCATAAACAAAGCACCGGCCTATCCGAAATAATAACTTATCGGAAAGCCCGGTGTATGCGCATTTTTAAATTATCAGACCAATGCAGAATGTACATTCTTTTATGATTTTGCTGTATTTCATTTGAAGATTAAGTTCGTAAATTTTTTGAAATTTTTTTTAAAAAACTCTTGACATTTTAATTTGATGGTAGTATAATGAATATCGTTGTGAGGGACAAAACATTAAAAGTTCTTCACAGCGATAAAAAAAATTAGATATTGGGGAATTGTGTAACGGTAGCACGACAGACTCTGACTCTGTTTGTTGGGGTTCGAATCCCTATTCCCCAGCCATAATTAAGCCTTGAATTGATATTCAAGGCTTAATTTAAGACGAGGTGTAGCTCAGTTTGGTGGAGCGCTACGTTCGGGACGTAGAGGCCGCAGGTTCAAATCCTGT
>CADBPE010000193.1 GCA_902796475.1 uncultured Ruminococcus sp. | reverse complement strand
GAAAGTATCTTTCGATTTTTTGAAATTGTTTCTTAGTAATTTTCATGTATTTATTATACTACATTATTATATTTAGTGTCAACAGGTTCTACTACATTTTCGCCCAGTACGATTTCTTCGGCACTGATAGTTGATTCATTTGTAAGAGGTTTGGTTACTTTGACAGTAAAGAGCTTTTCCTCTGTATTGCCGTCTGCATCCTTTACAATCACCTTTACATCGTAACTTACACCCGCAGAAGGAGTGACGGATGCGCGCTTTGTTGTAAAAGCAGGAGCCATTGCATACCAGTTATCTTTTGATGACTTCTTGTAGTAGAACGCATAAGTATAGCCCTTTGCACCGCCGCTTGCTGCGCCGGTAACAACGATCTTTTCGCCAATTGCAATTTCTTCGGCGCTGGTAGCTGAATCGTTTGTAAGGGGCTTCTTCGCTTTGAAGGTCAGGATCTTTTCCGCCGTAACACCGCGAGCATCCTTAACTACCGTCTTGACGTCATAGTTTACCATAACTGCGGGCGTGAATGATGCCGATTCAGTTGTGTAAGCGGGAGCCATCTCAAGCCAATTTGTGCCTGAGGTCTTCTTGTAATAGAATGCGTATGTATATTCACCTTTGCCGCCTTCTGCTGCACCGCTAACAGTGATCTCGTCTCCTGAATAGATCTTATCAGTATCGTTTTCTATGAAGCATCTGTTTACAAGCTCGGGGATCAGAGCATCCTCTGCAGCTTCAAGCTTTGCAAGAGTATCTGCGCTTACAAAAGTTTTGTTCGTATCGGAAAGATCATCATAAGCTTTTCTTGCTGCTGCGATAGCCTGTTCATTTGCTGTTGTTACATTGGCTGCGTCGGGAAGTGCATTGATCATGTCGATGACTGCCTGACTTTCCTCGGGAACCTCTATTGCAACATAGATAGCATTGCAGTACCAGTCCGCATTACCGTTGTAGTCGGGACGGAAGTATACAGTATATTTAGCGTCAGCTGTTATCTCTCCGTTAGAGCCGTAATTATTGCCAATTTCGGGGAACCATTTCAGGTAGGTGCCGTCCGAAGTCGCTGCGGAAACTATCTTGAACTCAGAGGTTGTAGTAAGATCAAGACCTGAATATGAGTATTCATTTACTGCTGCCGCATCGTTCTTTGTGAGCTTGTATGCGGAATCGACCTGCCAGTTGGTCATTGTACCGATAATATAGTAGCTTGCCTCAGTAAAGGTTGCCGTGTATTCGGTATCGCCTGTTACTGCGGAAACCTCGGGTGTCCAGCCGGCGAAGGTATAGGTATTGCTGTCGCTGTCGGGCTTGGTGGGTTCGTTGCCGTTGTATTCGGGGGGGTGCGCCCTCTGCTACATCTGCATCTGTTTTAAGAACAGAACCGTCCCAGTTTTTCCATGTGATGGTGTGGGTGGTGGGAGCGGAGTCGCCTGTAAGCTTATAAAGCTGTACAGGTTTCTGCGATGCACTCTTGTAGTAGCGGAAGCCATCCCAAATGGTGTTAAATCGCAATATCGAGGTGTTGGAAACGATCTTCGCACTGCTGTCTTCAATCGAGATCGTATTCAGGATGGCACCACTCCGTGTTGCTATCGAGTTTGAACCGGAAATGCCTCCGATATAAGCGCCGTTTGCTGTTGCTATGCTGTAACCGCCATTAATCTGAGCAATCGTGACCTTCGCTGCATTGGTCGAAGCATTGGACACTATCTTGCCGTCGCTGATGGTTACATCAATATAATTGCCGCTTGAGTTCAAGTAACCTGAGCTGCCGTTGAAAGCTTTGCTTCCATCCTCATCCTCATAAACGATAAGGTAGTCACCGGACCAGTCTTGCGGTTCGGAAGTGACCTTGACGTAGGACGCTGCCGCCGCGCTCGCCCTGATCTCGCACTGTGCGAAATCAAAGCGGTCATAATTCTATTCCTTTGAGTTTAGCCCGAAGCTCTAACAGGTGAAGATATTCTCCCATCGCTGATTGCTGTTCTCTCATCAGATGATAGCAGTAAGCCTCCTCTGGTGTATCGGTACAAGGTTTGATATGACGTTCGACTTCAATACTGTTGTTATATGCTTTCAGCTTTTCATACTTATCTTTTAGCTGTGCATATTCCTCTTTCAAACGTTCCTGCCAGTTACTCATTTTTTATCTTCCTCTCATGTTATGGTATAAAAAAACCGCCCTCACCGAGAGCGGTTGTCAAATAATGTGCATATCGTTTTCAATATCTCGTTTTGCAAGCTCGTTGCAATACTCCATAGCTTTTACAGCTTCAGGAGGAGCTTTATCAGTAGGAACGAAAAAACCATTTTTGTCTTTTGAATACCAATCATAATGCCTGATAAATACACTTAATTCATTTACGATTTTCATTTTAATGACACCTCTTTCAAAAGCTCTAACGCCAGATCAGGAACAGATCCGTTCTTCATTGCGTTTATTTCTGCCGGCAGTTCATCCATATAGCTCGAATATTCAGATATATTCTCAATAATATATTGATCTGTTGTTATTCCTGCTTTAATAGCTCTTCTCTCACAAGCCTGTCTTAATGAAGAAATATAACGTTTATTGCACCTTGCAAATAAATGACCGCACTCATGATCAGGTATATTCAAATATGTTGTGCCTTTTGCAAATTTACCTTGTCTTATTGCATTGGCATATTCCTCAGCAAGAAAAGTGCTGTCATCATACATAAACTTATTGAATATAATCGTCCTGCCTTTGGTATAGGCAAAGGTACCAACATCAATTGTACCGTCTTCTCCGATATAATCGTATCCAAAGACTATTTTACTATCGCCAGAAAGCTCTGTCAATAGTTTTTGATTCTCTCTGAGATGTTTCAGCAGATCATCCAAAACCGACATATCTCCTCTATATGTTTCAAAACCTCCATATTGACTTTTCTTTAACGGCATAAAAGAAAAAACGGACGAAGATACTTCCTCTGAAAATTTTAACAAATCTGTTTCGGAAATAATTTCTCCTATATTTCTTGTGTCAGTAAAGCCTTTGGAAAATTGTGCTTTCTTTTCTGGCTGTCTCGTCAGTTTCTCATACAACTCCGCCTTCTCCCCAAAAGCCTTAGCTCTTGCGCTGTACATGCGCTTGTTGTCATCATCAAGGCTGTACTTACTCATGCGGGTGTACCGCTTTTCCTGACGCTCACAGTAGCCCTGCTTCTGCTCTGCACCGGCAAGCTGCCAGTCCCCTGTTCGCGCTGATAGTTTGCTCTGACCAGAAATGAAACGATCGCGGTTCTTACTATCTTTCAACCGCGAACCGTGCAGTTTCGGTTCGCTTTTCTTTGAGCGCGAAATCGGGAGCGCAGGCTCTGCGCCAGCGCATCTGCGGCACTATCTTTGTGCTGTATTGCCTTAGATATCGTTCGTTAATAACTGACAATTCACCGTTTTGCCATTCTGCTACAGTGGTATCGCCTGATAGTATCAGATAATTGTTTAATTAGCCAGCCAACGCAATACAGCTATTTACGGTTCGTGCCAAGTCCTCCCGACAGTTACGATTAATTTTTTCGCTTACTTTGTAGTTAGTAATGGGTTCTCTAAAAACCGAAACACGAAGTAGTTTGCACCCGTAAACGAGGTTTTAGGGAGCAATACAAAGCGGAACTTCAAGTTCCCCTTATTGATATAATGGCTATTTATCCAACGACTTGAAAAATTATTGCTTCTGTGATACTATGATCATAATGAAAAAGATTGCCCGATATATCTTTTTCTTCCTCACAAAAAGCCGCCGTCCTACATCGGGCACGCGGTTATTCGCTCAACGACCCTTGGCGCAACTGTTCTTATCAAGTCCGAAAAACATATTAAAACGGAGGTATTATAATGACCGAAGAAGAAATGCGGAATGACCCGAAATACAAGGAAATAACAAAAAAGCTCGACTCCTATCTGATTTACAATAACGTGGCAGGTTATCTGAACTGTTGTATGGATAGCCTGAAAGAGGGTGTACAGCAAAAAATAGATGGTGATCCTGAGCGTGAAGAAGTGACAAGGGTTGCCATAAAGGATAATATGTCATACTTTGGCGCAACAGATAAGGAAGAGCATTCAGAATTTTTCAAAAAGATGATCGATCTTATTGCGCAGAAAAGAGTAGCCTGCATTTTTGATAAAGGAAAAGAATACGACGAATACGAACAGCAGATCAAAAACGGCGAGATGGATGACATGGATACCTACGTACTCAGACCTGATGAAACCAACCATGCAGCGATGATGCTGCTCCTGCTGAATTCAAAGATGCGTGAAAAAGAAGATATCGTCAAAGGCGTTGAATACATAATGCTCGAAGCTATGTCTTCAGAGTTGTTTTCGGCGCAAAAGACGGCGGAAATTCGCGAGCACATGAATTCAGCGTATGATAAGGCTATGCAGGAATACCATGAGATTGACGAAAACACTAAAAATCGTTATCGAAAAATCGAGAAAGATTCTATCGAATATTATCATCATATCCCTACATCTCTGTTTCCTGAAAAGCATTACTTAATGGCGAATAAGACGGAGTTGGGATATAAGGGCTTACGTCAGGTTCCGGGATATGTTGAGTTTTTTAAAACAGCGACCGATGAACAGCTTGACGATCTTCTGACTGAAACGAAACAGAACCTTAAGCTTATATCTGCGTATGAATCCTCCGCAAAAGAATGGGCAGACAACGCAAAGAAACTTACAGAGCAGCTTGAAAAGGAGACCCCGGAGGATAAAAAAGACGAAAAGTACAATGAGCTTCACCGCGCGCTGGAAAACGCTTCCAATCTGGGCGGCCACATCGAGGGTGAAATTATAGATCCCAAAGAAAACCAAAAGAAGTGGAAAAGCTATTATGGTTACAGTAATGACGCAACTCAGCTCACCTATGGTGACGTCACAAAAGCGGCAGACGGTTTTCAGAACCGTGAGCTGGCGGAAAAGATAAATAAGGCTGTAGCAAGCGCAAAAGAAAAAACCGATGAGGCATATAAGCCCGCCAGGCATATTTATGAAAGATCGAGAAGCGCCCAATTTCAGGATGGAAACATATCCTTTGTGCAGTCTAAGAATATAGCTACAGATATCAAGCGCATAGAGATGGAACAGCAGAAGCGTATCGTTATGAAAGACCCTGAGGCTTCCGCCGCGATAAATTCCAGACGCGCCGAGATAAAAAAAGCCAACGAACTAAACGATGACATGACAATGCTGAAGCAGAGCTTCAAATTCCTGCAAACGGATATTGCGCAATCCGCCGAATTGCTGGAGAAGGATCGTACGAGCCGTAATATCCCCGAAAAGGACAAGAAAAAGCACAAGGAGTATTTTGACCTTACCGAAAAGGCGGAAGAGTTTAAAAACCTTTCGGCGGATGATCTGACTCCAAAGCAGCTTCTTGAAAAGCTGTCGGAAGCAAAGAAGGCTGCCGATACATACGTTGATACACACGCGGGTGTGTCCAATCTCTTTTCTGGCTGGACAGAAAAAGGAAGATACCGTATCGCTTATGCAAAAAGGATAAGCCATAATATCGAGAACAAAATGAAGGAACTGGAACCGCTTTTAGAGAAGCTCAAGCCGAATTTCAAGGAAAACGAGACTATCGGCGAAAAGCAGACCGAGCTTGCAGACAAAAAACAAACACTCAGAACAGATATCTCAGAAATAAAGCAAAAGGCGCTTTACAACGATCTGGAGAAAAACGCTGTCACCAATAAGGTGCGTATGGCATCCGCTTACCGCTCAATGACGAATGACGACATTGAGCGCAAGCATCCAGACGCGGAAAAAATGATAGAAAATCCTGTAAAGAATAAAACACCCTTATCATAGATCAACCTCTATGATATGATTTGGTCTATGGAGATACACTTTGATCCAAGCGCAGTACCCCTACACACATATACCCCCGTACCTTTCCAAACGATTGGTACGGGGGTGCTTTTGTTCCGGCTATCATCAATGATCATCGGAACTTAAACGAACTGACTGCTCTTCTGCAGCGCTTTCCATATCTCCTGTTGCCGGTAATGGAAGGTGCTTACGGCGATCTGATTCTGCTCGCACCAAGAGCACACACTCAGCCCGCTCCTGCGGCACTCCTCGACTTGTAAAGACCATTCTTTGAGATTGTTGTTTTCTTTGATAACCTTTATGCTTTTTGACATGATTCCACCCCGTATATTTGTGTGCGATCGTATCCGTTAGTATACAACGAACTACAATCGTACACTTCGTTTTTGATTATATTTTCGCATAACCACGGCGAGGAATTCAATACGGTTGTTTATTTGACGGTTACGTTGAAACATACAAGAATAATAACACATCTTAGTGCATGGTGTTAATTCCCTCTCAGGCGGATTCTTACGGATGAATGAAAATAAGGCGTATCAGAAAACTCTTCATTATATATAGTAATATACTGTAAAACAGCTCCCGCCTGAGACGGTTTCAAGTTTCGGACAGGGGCTTCTTGTGCTGCAAAAATCCATT